>NZ_JAAGPP010000051.1:0-51651 GCF_017104975.1 Burkholderia sp. Ac-20344 | reverse complement strand
GCCCCGGCGGCGCGCCGGCGGCCGCATACTCGGCCGCCGTGTCGAGTTCGAGCGCGTCCGCGAACAGCCGGTGCACGGCTGCGCCGTTCGGCTCGCGGCGCAGCGCCCCCGCGCCGACGGCCACCGCGCGGTCGAGATAGCGCGCGAGCCGCGTGCGGACGTCGGCCAGCGGCGAACCCGGCGCGAACACCGTCTCGAACGCCGCGCCGCACAGAATGCCGACCACCACGTACAGGAAGCGCGCGGTCGCAATGTCGAATGCATGCAACGGCGCGGAGACGGCGTCCATCGCGATGATCGCCGCCGTATAGCCCGCGAGCACGGCCGCATACGCCCGGAAATTGCGCAGGAAGGTCGCGACGCCCGCGCACAGGCCGATCCACGCGGCGAGCGCCGGCAGGAACAGCTCGGGCGTCTGCGCGAACGCACCGGTCAGCACGACCGCGACGGCCGCGCCGATCGCGGTGCCGAGAATCCGGTACTGGCTCTTCGACAAGCCCATCCCGCGGCTGCCCTGCGCGACGATCCACACCGTCGATGCGGCCCATTTCGGGTCGTCGAGATTCATCCGGAAGGCAATGTAGAGCGCGAGCAGCGACGCGGCCGTGTTGCGCAGTGCGAAGCCGATCGCGCCGGGCGGCAGCGTGGGCCGTGCGTCGCGCAGCGCGGTGCGGACCGCCGCGAGCGGCGGAAGATGGGGCAAGGCGAATTTCATGCGGCGAGCATACGGGGGCGCGCCGCCGCCACTAAGAGGTGCGGACAGGATGCGTTATTGCGCCAGGCAGGATAATCGCCGCAGGACGCAGCGATCCGGCCGGCGAAGGTAAGATGCGCGCAGGTCGAACACTGAAGCACCCCGTATGGACTTCGAAAGCATCCGGATATTCCTGCGCGTGGTCGAGCGCGGCAACTTCACCGCCGCCGCCACGCACCTCGACATGCCGCTCAGCCGCGTGAGCCGCAAGATCAAGCAGCTCGAGGACGATCTCGGCGTCCAGCTGCTGTACCGCACCACGCGCCGCGTATCCGTCACCGAGGCCGGACGCGACTACTACGAGCGCTGCCTGCGCGCCGAGGACATCCTGCTCGACGCCGACCGTCAGGCCCGCGCGCTGCGCACGGCGCCGGAGGGCATGCTGCGCGTGCTGGTGCCCTATTCGATCGGCCTGTTCGAACTGGAGCCGGCGCTCGCCGAGTTTCGCCGGCGCTATCCGCTGGTCCAGCTCGTGCTGATCTACGACAACAACCCGCTCGATCTCGTCGAGCACGGCTTCGACGTGGCGCTGCGGGCGGGCGTGCTGACCGACTCCAGCTACATCGCGCGCTCGCTCGGCTGGTCGCAGGCGAAGCTCGCCGCGAGCCCCGCCTATCTCGACCGCGCCGGCCGGCCCGCCACGCCGCAGGACCTCGCGCAGCACGACCTGCTGCTCGTCGGCCGCGACGCGCCCGGCCTGACGCTGCGGCTCACCAATGCGGCCGGCGAAGTGGCCGACGTGCCGGTGCGGCCGGTGCTGATCACCAACGAATCGGTGACGGTACTGCGCCAGGCCGCGAGCGGCGGCGGCATCGCGCTGGCCTCGACGCACTACACGGCCCGCCGGCTCGAGCGTAACGAACTCGAAATCGTGCTGCCCGACTGGCACCGGACCGACGACGTCGAGCTGCACGTGCTGTACCCGCGGCGCGCGACGCTCGACAGCAAGGTGCGCGCGTTCGTCGATTTCCTCGCGGAAGTGTTCACCGCGTGGCGGACCGCCCCGTAGCCGGCACGGCGCGCACGCCGATTATTGCGGCGTGCGAAATCGATTAATGAGCCGGCCCGTGTTGATGGCGGCTCGCCACATCGTTAGCCTGTCGCGATGCAAACCGACTCCACACGCGACGGCAGCCGCCTGACCGCTGCGCGCAGGCGCGTCACGCGCGTCCCGCCTTCCTGACCGGCCACGCCCCGACTCCCGAAGCCCGCCAAGGCTTCGTGCATCCGATCGAGCCGCACGTCGCACGCGCCGGCCCCCTGTCGCGGGCCGCATCGCGCGCCGTGCCCCTTCCGTTCAGCAGCCGAGCCGCGCCTGCATCGCAGTCGCGCGCGTGTGCGCGTGCGCGGCGGCGCTTGCCCGTCGCAACGGGCCGCATCCGTTACGCCCCTTACGCAGGAAACCCATGTCCTCTCCGTCATCTTCAGCCCCGCTATCAGGCGGCCGTCTCGCGATCGGCACGATCGCGGTATCGCTTGCAATGTTCATGAACGTGCTCGACTCGTCGATCGCGAACGTCGCCATTCCGACGATCTCGGGCGACCTCGGCGTGTCGGTCGACGAAGGCACATGGGTCATCACGATCTTCGCGGCCGCGAACGCGGTGTCGATTCCGTTGACGGGCTGGCTCACGCAGCGCTTCGGCCAGGTACGCCTGTTCGTCGCGTCGATCCTGCTGTTCGTGTTCGCGTCGTGGCTGTGCGGGATCGCGCCGAACCTGCCGACGCTGCTCGCCGCACGGATCCTGCAGGGCGCGGTCGCCGGGCCGCTCGCGCCGCTGTCGCAGGCGCTGCTGCTCGGCGCGTGGCCGCGGCAGAAATCGTCGAGCGCGCTGGCGCTGTGGTCGATGACCGCGCTCATCGGCCCGATCGCGGGGCCGTCGCTCGGCGGCTGGATCACGTACGACTACAACTGGTCGTGGATCTTCTACATCAACATCCCGGTCGGCTTCTTCGCGGCCGCCGTCACGTGGATCGTGTTCCGCGATCGCGAATCGGCCACGAAACGCATGCCGATCGATACGGTCGGCCTGCTGCTGCTCGTGCTGTGGGTCGCATCGCTGCAGATCATGCTCGACAAGGGCAAGGACCTCGACTGGTTCAACTCGCCCGTCGTCGTCGCGCTCGGCATCGTCGCGCTGATCGGCTTCGCGTTCTTTCTCGTGTGGGAGCTTCACGAGGCGAACCCGATCGTCGACCTGCGGCTCTTCACGCAACGCAATTTCGCGGGCGGCACGATCGCGATCTCGGTCGCGTACGGGATGTTCTTCGGCACACTGGTGCTGCTGCCGCAGTGGATGCAGGGCTATCTCGGCTACCGTGCGGTCGATTCGGGGCTCGCCACCGCGCCGCTCGGGCTGTTCGCGATCCTGCTCACGCCGGTCATGGGGCGCCTGCTGCCGCGCACCGATCCGCGCTACATCGCGACGCTCGCGTTCGTCGGCTTCGCGGTCGTCTTCATGATGCGCACGACCTTCTACACCGACGTGTCGCGCTGGGATCTCATTTTGCCGACGCTGCTGCAGGGCATCCCGATGGCGATGTTCTTCGTGCCGCTGACGTCGATCATCCTGTCCGGGCTGCCGCCGGAAAAGATCCCGGCCGCCGCCGGCCTGTCGAATTTCGGCCGCACGTTCTGCGGCGCCGTGGGCACGTCGCTGATCAGCAATGCGTGGAACGACCGCACGATCCTGCATCACGTGCGGCTCACCGAGCAGGCGAGCGTCACCAACCCGGTGTTCACGCAGCAGGTCGACACGACGCGTTCGCTGCTGCACCTGGGCCCCGATTCGGCGCTCGCATTCTTCAACGCATCGGTCGATTCGCAGGCGGCCGTGATGGGGCTGAACGACATCTTCTACGTGTCGGCGATCATCTTCATCGCGATCATTCCGCTGATCTGGATCACGAAGCCGGCCCGTTCGGGCGGCGGCGACGCCGATGCGGCGGCGGCCGGCGCGCATTGATCCGCATGCGCGACGGCCGGGCCCCGTGCCGCGCACGCCGGGGCCCATGCCGCAACGCGCAGACGTAATAAAGACTTGCAATCGATACAGGCAGAATCGTCAACAGCCGGTGCCCGTTCCGCGTTTTTTCGTCAAGCGCCCACGATCCGGGCGCGCAACGACAGGAGCAACCACCATGCGAGCCGTCGCCCGCCATCTCGCGATTGCCGCCCCACTGATGTCGGTGCTGACCGGTACCGCGTTCGCCGACACGCCGTGGCAACAGACGCATCCGCGCCGCGAAGCGGCGAACCAGCGCCTCGCAAACCAGAATCGCCGGATCCATCACGAAGTGAAGGAAGGCGAGATGTCGCACGCACAGGCCGCGCGCCTGCACCGTGACGACCGCAAGATCCGCCGGGAAGAGCGGGACATGGCTGCGCAGGATCGCAGCCACATCACGAAGAGCGAAAAGCACGTGCCGAACCAGCAGGAAAATGCGGTCAGCCACCAGACCGGCCATTAAGATCGACAACGCCGGCAACCGCCCATTCGCCATCCCCTGAATCGCCCGCTGCCACCGCGCGGCAGCGGGTGCTTGTTGTGTATCGAATCGTTTCAACGCGCCAACGCCGTCAAATGCTGCGGGTATACTCCGCGTCAGCCGCCTGTCGCATCGTCGTCCGTCAAAAGCGGCCCGATTCCGGGCGGTTTCGTCGCGAAGCTTCGCGTTTCGCCTACCCCGCGCCCCAGCCTCGATACGAGACACACGACGACCCACCATGAAACGATTCCTGCTGCTCCTTCCCGCCGCCCTGCTCGCCGCCTGCGGTTCCGCCCCCTCGTCCGACTCGGCCGCCTCGTCCGGCGCAGCGCCGATGATCTACGTGTCGTCGCAACGTCCGGCCCACGCGATCGCCAACTGCCTCGACAACCGCCTGTCCGGCACCGAGCAATCGCAGCACAACGGCGTGACCGATATCGCCATCGGCTCGAACTCGTACTTCGTCACGCTGACGCCGTCGGGCCACGGTTCGGTCGTCAAGGTCGTGCGCGGCTCCGGCAACGAGCCGGCCGAGGAAGCGATGCGCTTCGCGATCGCGCGCTGCGTGATCTGATCCGGACCCTGCCGATGCCGGGCGCCCGCCCGGCTCGCTGTGCGCGCCACCCCGCCTGCGCGCACGCCGAATATTTTCATCCGGGTGGCCGTCGATGAGAGAATCGCACCCACGATTCCCTTTCAACGGAGCCCGCATGAAGCACCTGCTGTCCCGGCTGTTCGTCAGCGCCGCGCTCGTCGCGCTTGTTCCGGCGCTGCCGGCGCAGGCGGCCACGCCGCCCGGCATCTTCGTCGTCGCCACGCAGCTCGGCGAATTCACGACCCTCGACCCGAGCGGGATTTACGAGCTGGTGCCGTCCGAGTACGTCGCGAACACCTACGAACGCCTGGTGCGCGTCGACCTGAAGGACCCGACGCGCTTCGACGGGCAGATCGCGCAATCGTGGACGGTCGGCGCCGACGGCCTGACCTACACGTTCAAGCTGCGCCCCGGCCTCACGTTCCATTCCGGCAACCCGGTGACCGCCGACGACGTCGCGTGGTCGCTGCAGCGCACCATCCTGCTCGACAAGGGGCCGGCCGGCGTGCTCGCCGATCTCGGTCTCACGAAGGCGAACGTGATGCAGAAGGTGCGCGTGGTCGACCCGCAGACCGTCGTGCTCGAAACCGACCGCAAATACGCACCGAGCTTCGTGCTCAACGTGCTGAGCGCGTGCCCGGCATCGGTCTTCGACAAGAAGCTGCTGCTGTCGCACCAGCAGGGCAACGATTTCGGCAGCGGCTGGCTCCGCACCAACGACGCGGGCTCGGGCCCATACCAGCTCGTCAAGTGGACGCCCAACGAGACCATCGTGCTGCAGCGTTTCGACAAGTACCGCACGCCTTACCCGATGAAGCGCGTCGTGCTGCGCCACGTGCCCGAAGCGTCCGCGCAACGGCTGCTGCTGGAGAACGGCGACGCCGACGCCGCGCGCAACCTGAGCCCCGACAGCCTCGCCGCGCTGACGAAGGCCGGCAAGATCAAGGTCGCGTCGTGGCCGGTGTCTGCGCTGCTGTACCTGAGCCTGAACACGAAGAACCCGAACCTCGCGAAACCCGAGGTGCAGCAGGCGATGAAATGGCTCGTCGACTATGACGGCATCCAGCGCAACATCGTCAGCACGACCTACAAGGTGCATGAAACCTTCCTGCCCGAAGGCTTCCTCGGTGCGTCGAACGCGCGGCCGTACAAGCAGGACGTCGCGAAGGCGAAGGCGCTGCTTGCCAAGGCCGGCCTGCCGAACGGCTTCGACGTGACGATGGACATGCCGAACGACTATCCGTACCTCGAGATCGCGCAGGCGCTGCAGGCGAACTTCGCGCTGGGCGGCATCCGCGTGAAGCTGATTCCGGGCGATGCGAAGCAGGCGATCGGCAAGTATCGCGCGCGCCAGCACGACATCTTCGTCGGCGAATGGTCGCCCGACTACATGGACCCGAACAGCAATGCGCGCGGCTTCGCGTGGAATCCGGACAACTCCGACCAGTCGACGACGAAGATGCTCGCGTGGCGCAACAGCTGGGACATTCCGCAACTGACGAAGGACACCGAGGCCGCACTCGTCGAGCCGTCGCCCGCGAAGCGCGCGCAGCGTTACGAAGCGCTGCAGAAGGCCGTGCTCGCGAATTCGCCGTTCATCATCATGTTCGAGAAGGTCGTGCAGGTCGCGACGCGCCCCGGCGTGACCGGGCCGGAAATCGGGCCGATCAACGACCTCGTGTCATACCGCACGCTCGCGAAGTAATCGCAGCCGCCCGCGCGGCCGGCCATGCCGGCGCGCGGGTAATCGCTGCGACCGTTGCGCCGGCGCTGTGCCGTGCGGCGGCCGGCGATCTACAATGGCCGGCGCCGCGGGGATACCGCGCCGGGCACACGTAACGGGGAAAGAACATGCATCCGAGCGAGCACGCGGTCTGCGTGGCGATCAACGACAACAACCGCGCATGGTATGAAATGCTCGTGCCGTTCCTGCTGTCGCTGCGGCACACCGGCTACGACGGCCGGATCGCGGTGATCGGCTACGGGCTCTCCGAACGCAAGCGGCAGATCCTGGCGAGCCGGTCGGTCGACGTGATCGACGCGTCGGGTACATATGCGCTGCCGGTCGGCCGCTTCATCGAAGCCGCCGGGTATTGCGCCCGCAACCCGCAGATCCGCAAGCTCGCGCTGTACGACGCCGACATCTGGTTCTGCGCGCCGCGGTTCGACCTGTTCTCGCAGATCGGCGACGACCGGATCCACGCGTGCCCCGACCCGCTGTTCTGCACGTTCGTCGTCACGCCGCTGATCGGCGAGCGGCGCGACCATCACTGGCGCCTCGTCGTCGACGAAGTCTCCGCACGCCACGGCGGCGCACTGCAGGCCGGGCTCGTTGCCGGGACGGCCGATGCCTGGGCACGCTACGCCAGCCACCTGCGCGACTGCATCGCCCGCATCGGCACCGATTTCCAGGAATGCTTCGGAATCGATACGACGTTCCTGCACCTGTGGGGCGCACAGGGCGAAACGGCGCTGCTCGATCCGGTCCAGAACTTCGTCAGCAAGTACGGCATTCACGAAGCGTTCGACGCCAGCAACGGCACGACGACGCTCCGGTATCACGGCGAGCCGATCCGCGCGCTGCACATGACCGGCGACATCCGCTTCCTCGACCGGTGGCGCTACTACGCGAACCACGTCGACGCCGCACTGCGCGACGGCGCGCCGTTCGCGCTGTCGGACGGCACGCCGGCGCAATCCGATGCGCTCGCCGCGCGCATCGCGGCGACCGACTACGTGCGCACGGCCGGGCTGACCGTTGCGGCCGCCGTGATCGAGGGAAGCGCGGGCGCCTACCTGCAGGCGATCGACGAACCCGGCGGCACGATGCTGATCGGCAGCGGGAACCACGAGGTCGTGTTCACCGCGACACGCGACATCGCGCGGCTGAACGTCTACGTCACGCACCCTTCCGGCTCGCCGTCGCCGCTGCTGTGCGAAGTGCGGGTCGACGGGCAGCCCCAGCGCAAAGGCACCGAGCTGATGGCGCATTTCTCGTATCAGATCGCGGCCGGCACCGTCATCACGCTGCGCTCGACGAGCCTCGGCGGCCAGCAATGCAACGCGATCTGGCGGCTGCGCGAGGCGCCGGACATGCAGCAGTAGGCGCCGGCCCGCTGCCGTTCAATTGAGCGCTGCCCACACCAGGTACGCATTCAACCCGACGATCACGACCGTCGCCGCACCGGCGACGATCCGCAGCGGCATCCGCATCGCGTAAGCGCCCATCACTTCTGCACGCGCCGACAGCATCAGCAGCGCGATCATCGGCAGCGGCAGCACGAAACTCAGCACGACCTGGCTCGCGACCATCGCGCGCGTGACGTCGCAGCCGAGCGCGACCACCGCGAACGCGGGTGCGATCGTCACCGCGCGCCGCACCCAGACCGACATGCGGCGGTGGATGAAGCCCTGCATCACGACCTGCCCGGCCATCGTGCCGACCACCGAACTCGACACGCCCGACGTCAGCAGCGCGACGAGAAACAGCGCGCCGGCCGCTGGCCCGAGCACCGGGATCAGCGTGTGATACGCGTCGCCGATGTCGGTCATCCCCGGCGCGCTGACGTGAAACGCCGACGACGCCATCATCACCATCGCGATATTCACGAACCCGGCCAGCCCGAGCGCGACGACGACCTCGCGATTCGAGAAGCGCACGAGCCGCCGCCGCTCCGCGTCGTCGCGCGGCGCGGTGCGATCCTGCGTGAGCCCCGAATGCAGATACAGCGTGTGCGGCATGATCGTCGCGCCGATGATCCCGACCGCGATCGTCAGCGCCGCGTGATCCGGGATCTGCGGGACGATCAGGTGGAACGCGGCCGCGCGCCAGTCCTGCGGCGCGATCAGCAGTTCGCCGAGATAGCACGCGCCGATCACGCCGACCAGCGCCGCGATCGCGGCTTCGAGCGGCCGGAAGCCGCGTTTTTCGAGCGCGAGGATCGCGCAGGTCGCGAGCGCCGTCGCGATCATCCCCGCGAACAGCGACAGGTGGCACAACAGCCCGAATGCGAGCGCGCCGCCGAGGAATTCGGCGAGATCGGTCGCCATCGCGGCGATCTCGGACGCGATCCACATGCCCCACACGACCGGCGCGGGAAAGCGGTCGCGGCACAGCTCCGCGAGATTGCGGCCGGTCACGATGCCGAGCTTCGCGGACATCGCCTGGAACAGCATCGCGATCGCGTTCGCAGCCAACACGACCCACAGCAGGCGGTAGCCGTACGCGGCGCCGGCCTGGATGTTGGTCGCGAAGTTGCCGGGATCCATATAGCCGATCGACGCGATCACGGCCGGGCCGACGAACGGCAGCAGCGCGGCGACACCGGTGCGGCGCCCTTCCAGCGCGGCGCGCGCCGCGCCGTCGGTGTGCCCGGTGGACAGGCCCGGCAGCGCGAAGCCGCCGGCTGGTTTGTTCGTGACGGGAATCATGGTGGTATTCCGTTCGAATGAGGAAGGCTTCCTGAAGGTCGGGGGCCGCGGCCGGCATGCCGCCTGCCGGCCACGGCGGCGGCGTTACAGCGGCACGACATCGGGACGGTTGCGCGGAAACTGCGCGATCACGTCCGGCGCGACGTTCAGGTGCGCTGCGACGAGCTGCGGCGGCGTATGCGCGAGCCAGTCGGACAGCGACACTTCCGCATAGCGGTCGGTCTTGAAGATCTCGAGGAACACCAGATCGGTGTTGCCGGTGTTCTGCACGTAGTGCCCGAGGCTCTTCTTCACGTAGCCGACATCGCCCGCGCGGAAGTCGGCCGTCTGCGCCTTCGGCCCCGTATCGAACACGGTCATCCGTGCCTCGCCCTGCAGGTAGTACTGCCATTCGTCCGCGTTCGGGTGCCAGTGCAGTTCGCGCATGCCGCCCGGATGCACGGTGACGAGCGCCGCCGCGACGGTCGTCGACACGTTGAAGTTGGTGCTGTCCGCGATCCGCACTTCGCCGCCGCGGGTCTTCTTGACCGGCTTCATGCCGCCGAGCGAGAAGATGAACGGATGCGGCGGCGCCCCTGCCGACGACGCCGATGCGCGCTGCGCCTCCGCGAGCGGGCCCGGTTCGTCGCCCTGGAAGATCCACAGGTTGTCGAGCGGAATGTTCTTGAACGAATCGGCCGGCACGCCGAAATTGAGCGCGAGCACGTCGGGCGGCGTATGCGCGACCCAGTCGGTCAGCAGCAGCGTGTTGAATTCCGATGCGCGGCCGTTATCGAACGCGAGCAGGAATTCGGCGCCGTCGGTGCCGATGCCCTGCAGCGAATGCGGCAGGCCGGGCGGGAAATACCAGAGATCGCCGGCTTTCACGTCCTGCACCGACGGCCGCCCCAGTTCGTCGAGCACCGTGATCCGGCAACGGCCATCGAGCATGATGGCCCACTCGGCCTGCTGGTGCCAGTGCATCTCGCGAATGCCGCCCCGCGTGAGGCGCATATTGACGCCGGATATGGTTTCGGAAATCGCAAAATCGTCCTGCGTGACTTCACGCGCCCATCCGCCATTTTGAATGCGTTTATGCGCATTATTGAACGAAGCCCAGAATAACGGCATGCCGTTGATATCGGTGGCCGGCGGATCCTGAAAGGACGGAAACTGATTCGCGATGGCCGGATTTTTCGGCCCCGGGTCGGTCAGGCTCTGGCGATTGCGCGCATTCACCGCGCCTTCCGGCGGGCTGTCCGGATTGCCGAACGAGGCAGCCTTGGCCGATACCGCGATACCCGCGGCGGCAATGGCGCCGGCCGTTCCCGCCAACATCTTGCGTCGAGAAAGATTCGTCATGATTTCCTCTTCATGCCTGCAATTGATCGGATTTTCATTACGGAACACATGCCGTTTTTCGGATTATCGAAAATCGAACATCCCGTGACGCAAGTTAAATCCATATCGGGAAAAAACTTAAATGAATAATTAATCTGGATTAATGAGTTAATCTGATCCGCTTTAATTTTGTAATTATTGTGGCGCGGTGGGGTGCGGGCGGGCGACCGACGGCGGTGAATCGGTCGGGTCAGGTGAAGGCGGGAATGCGACCGGGCGCGGTCGTCATGCCAGGAACGGCGGCAAGAGGAAGTGGATACGCGAAGCGCGCAACCGCGATGCGATGCAATCGATCCGGATAACGGATGACATGAATGGAAACACGCAACTGTCGATGCCTCGAACGCAGCCCGGCCGAGCCGGGACGCCGATCACTCCCGCGGCATTTCGTCGAGCCGTTGCGCGGCGAACCTCAATCCGCCCAGAACGCGCTCCGCGACCCGTGCCGGAAAACCGGGCGGCAACGCAGCGCCGACCGAATCGATCACCTGCGGCGTCATGGCGATGAGCCGTTCGACGATCGGCGTCGCGATATCGCCGATCAGGCAGTGCTCGGCCATCGCGCTGAAGTGCCGTCGCGTGATGTCGCGCATCGCGTAATGCTTGCGCTTGCCGTGTACGGCCATCGCCAGCTTCGCCTTGTGCCACGACCACTGGTTTGCACCGTCGCCCTCGGCCGGCCAGATCGACATCACGTCGTAGAGCGGCGTGAGGCGGAAACGGCCGCCCGGCAGCAGGCGCAGGCTGAAATTCTTCGCATGCCCGTCCGGCGCCGCGAGCATCCAGAACGCGATCTGGGCGGCAAACAACGTGTCGAGATCTTCCTGCGCCGTTTCCGAACGGCGCAGGAGGCTTGCGAGGTCGGGCACACCGGGGCCGCCGTGTGACTCGTACTTCAAGTGCGGCGGCACGCCGAGCGCCTGGCAGAAGTCCTCCTGCGGCAAACGCAACAGCCACCTGCCGTCACGATGCAGCGCGCGGTCGAAACGCGCGACCGACAGCACCTTGTGCTCGCCGAAGTACGTGATCTGCGTGTCCGCCGCCGGCAAGCCAAAAGCGCGCAGGATCGCCAGACACAGCCACTCGTTTTCGACTGACGTCGTGAGATCCGCGCGCTTGTTGCCGACAAGTCCGAGCGGCAACTTCAGGATATGCGTCGTCGGCGTCGCACCATGCGGGCGCATCCACCGCCCGCCGTGAAAAAGCAGTGCGGTCTTTTCCTGCGCACCGGCCAGCGACAGCCGGAAATCGTCGTCGTCCCCGCCACCCGTCACCACACCGCTCGCCTGATCGAGCACGCGCGCAACGTCGTCGTCCGACAGTGGCGTACCGTCGATACGATCCAGACCGGTCGGCACATCGTCTTCGCCGAGCAATTGCACCGCCCCGACGCAGTCGCGACCGAGCGCGGCGAGCAGATCGAACGGCTCGGTCGTCGCCGTGCCGAACCGGGCGGCCAAGCGCCGCCGGATCGCATCGCTGTCCGGAAGCAGGTTGTCGAAATAGTGATGGATGCGTTCGCCGCGCAGCGGGGCATCGCCGACGCCGAACGGCAGCGACAGCGACAACGGGCGGCCGACCGCCGACTGCTTCCAGCCGACGTCGTACGACAGCTCCATGTCGCCGCGTGCGGGAATTCGCCATGTGCCGACCCGCTGGCCATTCGCCCAGATCGACAACGCGCGAGTGTGCGATTTGCGTCCCATTGCCTACCACTCGACATCGGCTGCGTCGCGCCCATCCTTCGGGCGAATGCAGAGTTCGAGACCGTACAACGCGGTCAGCTCGAGCAACTGGCTGAGCGACAGGCTTTCGGTACGCGTGGATTCGAGCGACGACAGGCGCGACTGGCCCACGCCGATCCGCGTCGCCGCTTCGGCTTGTGTCAGGCCCTTGGCCTGACGCGCGGACGACAGGATCTCGCCCAGTTGCGCGGGCGTATTGACGATGAAATTCACGGCGCGGATTCCTGGAGGCAATAAACGCAGTATATGCCTGACAGGCATAAACGCAAATTATCTCTGTCAGACATAAACGCAAAATATGCGTGACAGCAATAATTTTCCCACCTGCACACGCCCCCTCCCAGCCACCCAGCACGCATTCGACCCTATCACCTATCGTCACACCATAGTTTTTATCCGCTGGCGCGAATGATTTTGGCTTTGTTAGATGAATGACATTCGATCATCAAACGACAACGATCTAACATCCGATGACCTGCGCGTTCGCCCATACCGTCGAATCCCGCTATGCCGAGCTGACGCCGACGGCCAAGCGCATCGCGAGCTACATGCTCGCGAACCTCGACCGGCTCGGGCTCGAGACGGCCGACCAGATCGCGCAGCAGGCCGGCACCAGCGGCATCTCGGTCGGGCGCTTCCTGCGCAGCGTCGGCTACCGCAACCTCGACGACCTGAAGCGCGAGCTGCGCGGCGGCGGCGATCGCCCGTGGATGATCACCGACCGGCTCGACGAATACCGCCGCGTTGCCGGCACGCAACCGGCCGAACCCGACGGCAACGGCAGTAAAAGCCCCCTCGCGTCGTCGCTCGAGCGCGAGCTGGATGCAATCCGCCACGTGTACCGGCTCGCCGAAGGCCCGGTGTTCGCGCAGGTGGCCGACCGGATCGCGCATGCGGACGCCGTGTTCATCCTCGGCATCCAGTCGACGCGCGGGATCAGCAACGCATTCAGCAGCTACCTCGAATACCTGCGCCCGCGCGTGTTCTATTCGGACGGCCAGTCGGGCTCGTACGTCGATTCGCTGAACTCCGAATTCGAGCGGCCATACTGCATCGTCACCGATACGCGCGCGTACTCGCGCAGCGCGCGCCGCTATTGCCAGGCGGCCGCCGAGCGCGGGCAGCCGTTCGCGCTGGTCACCGATCTCTCGTGCCCGTGGGCGCGCGACTGGCCGGCCGACCTGCTGCAGGTGAAGACCGACGTCGGCCAGTTCTGGGATTCGCTCGCGCCGCTCACCTGCCTGTTCAACCTGCTGATCACGGCCGTGGTCGACCGCCTCGGCCCTGCGATCGACCGGCGCGTCGCGCGCAACCGCGAACTGCAGCGCACGTTCGATCAATTCGAATCCTGAATGCGAGTGCCTTCCGAACCGCCGATGAACGCTCACCGCCTCGTTGAAATCACGCCCGCCACGCATCGCGTCGAGATCGATCTCGTCTACGCGACCGATCGCAATTTGACCGGCAAGCCGATCTACCGCGCAGCACATTGCCTGCTGCTGGAACCTGCCGAAGCCGCACTGCGCCGCGCGGTGGACGTCGCTGCGCAGGCCGGTTTCACGCTGCGCATCTACGATGCATACCGGCCGCCGCAGGCGCAGCAGGTGCTGTGGGATTTCCTGCCCGATCCGAACTTCGTCGCCGATCTCGGCCGCGGCTCGAATCACAGCCGCGGCACCGCGCTCGACCTGACGCTCGTCGGCGCGAATGGCGAGCCGCTCGACATGGGCACCGGCTTCGACGAGATGGTCGCCGCGTCGGGCCACTTCCACGCGGGGCTGCCCGAAGCCGTGCAGCGCAACCGCCTGCTGCTGCTCGGCGTGATGCACGCGGCCGGCTTCGCGCACATCGACAGCGAGTGGTGGCACTACGAACTGCCCGGCTCGCACGCATTGCCGCAGATCGACAATGCCGACAGCGGCCCGTGGCGCCTGATGTGATGCACACCCCCCTTTCCGTTCACGTTCGACAACCGATGGAGCGCTCATGAATTTCCTGACATCCCGGCTCGTCGCGGCGCTGGCCGCCGCGTCCGTTCTCGCCACCGTTCCGCTTTCCGCCGCGCACGCGGAAACGCCGAAGGACATGTTCGTGATGGCCACGCTGCTCGACGAATTCACGACGCTGGATCCGGGCGAGATCTACGAGCTGGTGCCGGAGGAATACGTCGCGAACACGTATGACCGGCTCGTGCGGGTCGACCTGCGCGATCCGTCGAAATTCAACGGCGACGTCGCGCAGTCGTGGACGGTGAGCCCCGACGGGCTGACCTATACGTTCAAGCTGCGCCCCGGCCTCAAGTTCCACTCGGGCAACCCGCTGACGGCCGACGACGTCGCCTGGTCGATCCAGCGCACGGTGCTGCTCGACAAGGGCCCCGCGGCCGTGCTGACCGGCATCGGGCTCACGAAGGCGAACGTCGTCGCCAACGTGAAGAAGCTCGACGACCTGACGGTGTCGGTCACGACCGACCAGAAGTACGCACCGACCTTCGTGCTGAACGTGCTCGGTTCCTGGCCCGCGTCGGTGGTCGACAGGAAGCTGCTGCTGTCGCACCAGCAGGGCAACGACTTCGGCAACGCATGGCTGAAGATCAACGAAGCCGGCTCCGGCGCGTACAAGCTGGTCAAGTGGACGGCCGGCGACAGCGTCGTGCTGCAGCGCTTCGACGGCTACCGGCTGCCGCTTGCAATGAAGCGCATCGTGCTGCGCCACGTACCCGAAGCCGCCAGCCAGCGCCTGCTGCTGGAAAACGGCGACGTCGATGCGGCGCGCGACCTGAGCCCCGACGATCTGGCGTCGGTCGTGAAGTCCGGCAAGGCGAAGGTCGCGGCATCGCCGCAGGCGACGCTGCTGTATCTCGGCCTGAACACGAAGAACCCGACGCTCGCGAAACCCGACGTGCAGGAAGCGCTGAAGTGGCTCGTCGACTATGCCGGCATTCAGGGCAACGTCGTGAAGACGACCTACAAGGTGCACCAGACCTTCCTGCCCGAAGGCTTTCTCGGCACGTTGAACGCGAACCCGTACAGGCTCGACGTCGCGAAGGCGAAGGCGCTGCTCGCGAAGGCCGGCGTGCCGAACGGCTTCTCGGTGACGATGGACGTGCGCAACGACTATCCGTACACCGAAATCGCGCAGGCGGTGCAGGCAAACTTCGCGCAGGCGGGCATCAAGGTGCAGTTGATCCCCGGCGACAACAAGCAGACGCTCGCGAAATACCGCGCGCGCCAGCACGACATCTACATCGGCGAATGGTCGGCCGACTACATCGATCCGCACAGCAACGCGCAGGGCTTCGCATGGAATCCGGACAACTCCGACAAGTCGAGCTATAAAATGCTGGCCTGGCGCAACAGCTGGGACATCCCGCAACTGACGAAGGAAACCGACGCCGCGCTCGCCGAGCCAACCGCCGCGAAACGCGCGCAACGGTACCAGGCGATGCAGAAGGACATGCTCGCGCGCTCGCCGTTCGTGATCATGTTCGAGAAAGTCGCGCAGGTCGCGACGCGGCCCGGCGTGAGCGGGCTCGACGTCGGGCCGATCAACGATCTCGTGTCGTACCGCAACCTGAAGAAGCAATAAGATTCGCCGCATGTCGACTCCCGCCTCCTCCCTCGAAGCACTGCGCACGCTGCCCGCGCGACGCCCGGCCGTGCGCTGGGCACTGCGCGTGCTGCGCTGGGCGCTCACGCTCGCCGTCACGTTCGCGGGGCTGCTCGCGCTGACGTTCGTGATCGGCCGCAAGGTGCCGATCGATCCCGTGCTCGCGATCCTCGGCGATCGCGCGTCGGCCGAGGCGTACGCGGCCGAGCGCATCGCGCTCGGGCTCGACAAGCCGCTCGTCACGCAATTCCTGATCTATGCGCGCGACGTGCTGCACGGCAATCTCGGCGTATCGCTGCTGACGGCGAACCCCGTGCTCGACGACATCAGGCGCGTGTTCCCGGCCACGCTCGAACTGGCGACGATCGCGACGCTGATCGGCATCGCGATCGGCGTGCCGCTCGGCGTCGCGGCCGCCGTGAAGCACAACCGGCCGATCGACCACATCGCGCGTTTCGTCGGGCTGATCGGCAATTCGGTGCCGGTGTTCTGGCTCGGGCTGATGGGGCTGCTGCTGTTCTACGCACGGCTGCACTGGGTCGGCGGCCCCGGCCGGCTCGATCCCGTGTACGACGGGATGGTCGATACGCGCACGGGCAGCCTGCTGATCGATGCGGCGCTCGCGGGCGAGTGGGACGTGTTCCGCAACGCGGTGTCGCACATCGCGCTGCCGGCCGCGATCCTCGGCTACTACTCGGTCGCGTACCTGAGCCGCATGACGCGCTCGTTCATGCTCGACCAGCTGAGCCAGGAATACATCGTCACCGCACGCGCGAAAGGGTTGTCGGAACGGCGCGTGATCTGGCGGCATGCGTTCGGCAACATCATGGTGCCGCTGCTCACCGTGATCGCGCTCACGTACAGCAACCTGCTCGAAGGCTCGGTGCTGACCGAGATCGTGTTCGCGTGGCCGGGGCTCGGCTCGTACCTGACCGGCGCGCTGCTGAACGCCGACATGAACGCGGTGCTCGGCGCGACGCTCGTGATCGGCGCGATGTTCATCACCGTCAACCTGCTGACCGACGCGCTATACCGCGTGTTCGATCCGCGTGCACGCTGAGGGCAGGCCCGACATGACCGCTTCCACCCTGCTTCTTTCATCGCCCATGCCGAAGGTCGTCCAACCATGAACGCCGAGCAACTCACGCTGCGCGCGTGGCTGCTGTCCGACGCGCCCGCGTCGCGCTCGCAGGCCGCGCTCGGCCTCGCGTACCGACGCTGGCGCCGTTTCGCCACCAACCCGCTCAACCTGTTCGGGCTCGCGATCCTCGTCGCCCTGATCGTCGTCGCGATCGTCGGCCCGCTGATCATGCCGCACGATCCGCTGCGCCAGGTGCTGTCCGACCGGCTGCTGCCGCCCGGCTCGCCGTCGCACTGGTTCGGCACCGACCAGCTCGGCCGCGACATCCTTTCGCGGCTGATCGCAGGCTCGCGCCTCACGCTCGGCATCGCCATCCTCGTCGTCGTGATCGTCGTGCCGATCGGCCTCTTGATCGGCACGACGGCCGGCTACTGCGGCGGCTTCGTCGACAGCGTGCTGATGCGCATCACCGACATCGCGCTCGCGTTCCCGAAGATCGTGCTCGCGCTCGCGTTTGCCGCCGCGCTCGGGCCCGGCGTGATCAACGCGGTCGTCGCGATCTCGATCACCGCGTGGCCCGCGTATGCGCGGCTCGCGCGCGCGGAGACGATCCGCATCGCGCAGGCCGACTTCATCCACGCCGCGCGCCTGCAGGGCGCGTCGGGCCCGCGCATCCTGCTGCGCTACATCATGCCGCTGTGCATGTCGTCGGTGATCGTGCGCGCGACGCTCGACATGGCCGGCATCATCCTGACCGTCGCGGGCCTCGGCTTCCTCGGCCTCGGCGCGCAGCCGCCGAGCCCCGAGTGGGGATTCATGGTCGCATCGGGCCGCAACGTGCTGCTCGACGCATGGTGGGTCGCGACGCTGCCCGGCTGCGCGATCCTGCTCGTGAGCCTCGCGTTCAACCTGCTCGGCGACGGGCTGCGCGACGTCTTCGACCCCCGCCATGGAGCGTGACATGCCGATGAATCCCGCCCCCTCGCCCGCGCCGCTCTGCGAGATCGACGGCCTGAAGATCGGCTTTCGCGGGCACGACGGCACCGTTACCGATGCCGTGCGCGACCTGTCGCTGACGCTCGCCCCCGGCGAACGGCTCGGCATCGTCGGCGAATCGGGCTCCGGCAAATCGCTGACGGGCCGCGCGCTGCTCGGCCTGCTGCCCGACGCCGCGCGCTGGTCCGCACGCACGATGCGCTTCGCGGGCCACGACCTGCTCGCGATGCCGCCTAGCGACCGCCGGCGGCTGTGCGGCAGCCAGATGGGCATGATCCTGCAGGATCCGAAGTATTCGCTGAACCCGGTGATGACGGTCGCGAAACAGATGGGCGAAGCGTTCCGGCTGCACGAGCCGGGCTTGCGCGGCCGCGCGCTGCGCGAACGGATCGTCGACGCGCTGGCGGCCGTGCAGATCCGCGACCCGGCGCGCGTGGCCGATGCGTATCCGCACGAGCTGTCGGGCGGCATGGGCCAGCGCGTGATGATCGCGATGATGGTGTCGACCGGCCCGCGCCTGCTGATCGCCGACGAGCCGACGTCCGCACTCGACGTCGCCGTGTCGATGCAGGTGCTCGCGGTGCTCGACGCGATGATCGCGCGGTATGGCACGGGCCTGATGTTCATCAGCCACGACCTGCCGCTCGTGATGTCGTTCTGCGATCGCGTCGCAGTGATGTATGCGGGCCGCGTGGTCGAAACCTGCGCCGCGCGCGACCTGCGCGACGCATCCCATCCCTATACGCGCGGGCTGCTCGCGGCGAACCCGCCGCTCGCGAACCCGCCGGACGAACTGCCCGTGCTGCAGCGCGATCCGGCGTGGCTCGAGCCCGCGTCGCACGCCGGCACGCCCGCCGATCGACAGGAGGCCGCACGATGATCGACGTCGATCACGCATCGATCCGTTTCCCGACCCGCACGGGTCACGTCGACGCCGTGCGCGACGCGAGCTTCGCGGTGCGCGACGGCGAGGTGTTCGGACTCGTCGGCGAATCGGGTTCCGGCAAGTCGACGCTGCTGCGCGCGCTGACGGGTCTCGTGCCGCTCGCGTCCGGCAGCCTGTCGATCGACGGACGGCCGGTGGGCGGCACGCCCGATCGTGCGTTTCGCCGTCACGTGCAGATGGTGTTCCAGGATCCGTACGCGTCGCTGCATCCGCACTTCACGGTCGACCAGACGCTGCGCGAGCCGCTGTCGATCCACGGCATGGGCGACACCGATGCGCGCATCGCCCGCGCGCTGTCCGAGGTCGGCCTCGGCCCGGCGTTCCGGTTCCGCTATCCGCACCAGTTGTCGGGCGGCCAGCGCCAGCGTGTCGCGATCGCGCGCGCGCTGATCGTCGAGCCGCGCGTGCTGCTGCTCGACGAGCCGACCTCCGCGCTCGACGTGTCGGTGCAGGCCGAAATCCTGAACCTGCTGCGCCGCCTGCATCGCGAGCGCAACCTGACGATGATCCTCGTCAGCCACAACCTCGCGGTGATCGGCTTCCTGTGCCAGCGGGTCGCGGTGATGCAGCATGGCGAGATCGTCGAGCAGCTCCGGATCGAGGACGTGCGCGCCGGGCAGGTGGCGCGCGACTACACGCACACGCTGCTGAACGCGACCGAAGGCTACCGCCGCCTGGACCCGGCGATCGACGCGCCGGCGGCCTGACGCTCGGCGCTCTGCGAAAGTACGACCCTGCGCGCGTCGCATGACATGACCCGAACGCGACGCGATAGGCCGGCCGCCGTCATGCTCCGTCGGCCGGTCATTCCAGTTCCAGTCCGCTTCGAATAGCGCGACCGCCGGAAATCGGCCCCTCGACCGATTTCCGGCATCGGCATGCCCGCCCACGCGAGCCCCTCCTGCCGGCCCCCACGTCCCTCCGCCCGCCTGCCGGCTTCGTCAAAAATTAGTACGTGTACTAGACGAAATCCTAATCCATTCGTACCAGTCAAATTACAAAATCCTTACGCAAATCGCATAATTTCATCCGAAACGCGCCATTCTGAGATTTAAATTCAACCCGCGCTTTCGAAAACCGAAGTTTATTTGGAGATTTAAATATGCGAATCATCAAGCGCAGCGCAATCCCGTTCCTGCTCGCCGTCGCGAGCGCAGCCGGTTCGTCCGCGGCCTACGCGGCGGACGGCACCGTCAACTTCTACGGCAACGTCATCGCGTCGACATGCAGCGTCGAGGGCGGTTCGGATCTCTCCGTCCCGCTGCCGCCGGTCAGCACCACCGCGCTCGCCGATGTCGGCTCCGTCGCCGGTCGCAGCGCGTTCTCGCTGGCGCTCAAGGGCTGCGCGGTCGGCGATGGCAACCCGGTGAAGGTCGGCGTCATGTTCGAAAACGGCACGAACGTCGATCAGTCGAGCGGCCGACTGACGATCGACACGGGCGCCAAGGCCGCCGAAGGCGTCCAGATCAACGTGCTGGATTCGCAGCAGAAGCTGATTCCGGTCGGCGCGCAAACCGGCGCGAGCACCGAGATGGCCACCATCGATGCCGACGGCAAGGCGAAGCTGAACTACTTCGCCGAATACTACGCCTCGGGCGCCGTGAAGGCCGGCGACGTCAAGTCGCGTGTCGAGTACTCGCTGATCTACCAGTAAGGACGAGACATGGAGGTCGCCGCCCCGGCGATCTCCATGCGTCACGCCGTGCGGCGCGGAAACCGCCGCATCCGCCTGCTCCCTGCCCCAACGATCCGAGTCCGCACGCCCATGAAACTGTTGAAGCTCCTCCGTACGCTGGCCCTCGCCGTCACCGCATTCGCGTCGCAAGCCGATGCGAGCGTCGTGATCGCCGGCACGCGCGTCATCTTCCCGTCCAGCGAACGCGAAGTCACGATCCAGCTCACGAACGACAGCAAGCGTCCGGCGCTGGTGCAGGCGTGGCTCGACGACGGCGACAGCCGCGCGCTGCCCGAGAACATCGACGTGCCGTTCACGCTGACGCCGTCGATCTTCCGGATGGAAGCCGGCAACGGCCAGGCGCTGCGTCTCGTGCATACCGGCGAACCGCTTCCTGCCGATCGGGAATCGCTGTTCTGGCTGAACGTGCTCGAAGTGCCGCCGAAGGCGTCCGCGGCAGAGGATCGCAACCGCATCCAGCTGGCGTTCCGCTCACGCATCAAGATCATGTATCGCCCCGCCGGGCTGGCCGGCAATGTGGACGACGCACCGATGCAGCTCGACTGGCGCGTGGTTCGCATTGACGGAGGCTATGCGCTCGAGGCAAGCAATCCGACACCGTTCGTCGTCAATTTCGGCAACGTGCTGCTGAAGTCGGCCGGGCGCAAACACGACGCCGGCATGGGTTACGTGCTGCCGCGCAGCACGCAACGGTTCCCGATCAAGGATCTCGCCGGCGCGCCCGCCGTGGGCGCAACGGTCGAATTCGGCAGCATCAACGACTGGGGCCGGGCAACCGACATCGAACGTCCGGTCGGCATCGCACCGTAACGCGACCGCGGCCGTCGACACGCACCAACGGCGCGTGCCGGCCGCTTCACCCCTTTTCTTCCACCGTCGTTTCGGCCGTCCCGACGACCGGCACGCCCCCCGAACTTGCCATGCGCCGCCGCAGCGCTGTGTCGCGCAACGCGCACGCCCGTGCGCCTGCACCCGCCGAACGCGCCCGCTCGATCCGAAACTTTGTGGAGTACTACGCATGACCCCGACTCGACCGCCGTGCCACGGCGCGGCCGACATGCCACGCGTCAAGCCGATCCATCTGCTGGTGGCGGCCTGCGTCGCCGCGTGGTCCGCCGATGGCCGCGCGACGACACCGGCTGCCGCGGAAGGCACGCTCGCGCAAGTCGAGTTCGACGGTGCGTTCATGCAGAATCGCCTGGGCAGGAATTTCGACGTGTCGCGCTTCGCCCGGAGCAACGTGACGGCCCCCGGGGTGTATACCGCCGACGTGCATGTCGGTCCCGACTGGATCGGCCGCTACGACGTGCGCTTCGTGGCCGCGCCGGATTCGGGCGACGCGCGTCCGTGCTTCGACCGCACACTGCTCGAGCGCGTCGGCGTCGATTTCGGCAAGCTCGCGCCGGACGTCGTCGCACGACTGGACGGCGACGACGCCTGCCTGCGACTCGACGAAGTCGTGCCGGGCGCCAGCGCCGCATTCGACTTCACGCGACAGACGCTGCGGCTGTCGATCCCGCAGGCATCGCTCGCGCGCAAGGCACGCGGCTACGTGAGCCCCGATCAATGGACCTCCGGCGAAACCGTCGGCCTGCTCGGCTACAACTTCAACCTCTACACGTCGAAGGCCAGCGGCCACACCGCGCAAACGCAAGGCTATCTCGGCCTGAACGGCGGCGTGAACATCGGCACCTGGCGCTTTCGCCACGAAGGGTCCTATTCATGGTCGTCGCGCGGCGAGAGCCGGTACCAGGGCCTCGCGACCTATCTGCAACGCGACTTGCCGTCGCTGTCGTCGCAGCTCGTCATCGGCGAAAGCTACACGTCGGGCGAGCTGTTCGACTCGACGCAGTTCCGCGGCGTGCGCCTGTCGACCGACGACCGGATGCTGCCCGACTCGCTGCGCGGCTATGCACCGGTGGTACGTGGCATCGCGAACAGCAACGCGAGGGTAACGATCCGCCAGAACGACGTGACGATCTACGAGACGACGGTCGCGCCCGGCAATTTCGAAATCGACGACCTGTACCCGACCGGATATGGCGGCGACCTGCAGGTATCGGTCGAGGAGGCCGACGGCTCCGTGCACTCGTTCTCGGTGCCTTATGCCGCCGTGCCGATGTCGCTGCGTCCGGGCATCGGCCGCTACAGCTTCGTCGCCGGCACGCTGCGCAATCCTCATGGCTCGAGCCAGCCGCTGTTCACGCAGGCCACGTACCAGCGCGGCCTGACCAACCTGCTGACCGCCTATGGCGGCGTCACGCTCGCCGGCGGCTACGTGTCGGCGATGCTGGGCGGTGCGTTCAACACGTCGTTCGGCGCGTTCGGCGCGGACGTCACGCATGCGCTCACCACGATCCCCGGCGCGAAGCGCTACAGCGGCTCGAGCGTGCGCGTCAGCTATGCGAAATCGGTCGACGCGACCGGCACCGACATCGCGCTCGCCGCGTATCGCTATTCGACGGACGGCTATTTCGGCCTCGACGACGCGATGCAGGCGCGCGATGCCGCGCGCGACGGTCGCTCGACCCAGTCGGTCTGGCGTCAGCGCCATCGCGCATCGCTGGCGCTGACGCAGCGCCTCGGCTCGACCGGCGGGCGCATCAACGCCACGGCGTCCGCCGTCAACTACTGGAACCGCCCCGGCTCGGACGTCAACTACTCGGTCGGCTATACGAACCAGTTCCGCAACGTGTCCTACAGCCTGACGGCCACGCGGCAGCGCAATGCCGGCGGCGACATGAGCACGCTCTATTACGCCAGCGTCACGATCCCGTTCGGTCGCGAGCGCCCGATGACCGTCTCGGGCAATGTGTCGCGCGACACGCTCGGCCGCACCCGGCTGCAGTCGACGCTGTCCGGATCGCTCGGCGAAGACCACGCGCTGTCGTACAGCGTCAGCGCGAACCACGCGTCCGGATCGAATTCGGCCACGGACGGCAGCGCCAACGTCACGTACCGCACGCGCCTGGCGGAAGTCAGCGCCAGCGCGGGCGCGAGCTCGGATTTCCAGCAGGGCTCGCTCGGCGTGCGCGGCGCGCTGATTGCGCACCGCGGCGGCATCACGTTCTCGCAGCCGGTATCCGAGACGTTCGCGATCGTCGAGGCGCCCGGCGCGGCCGGCGCGCGCATCACGAACGCGGCGGGCGTCAAGGTCGACGGCAACGGCTACGCGGTCGTGCCGTACCTGACGCCATATAGCCTCAATACGGTCGCGCTTGATCCGAAGGGCATCTCGATGGATGTCGAGCTGAAGGAAACCAGCCGGCAGATCGCGCCGCGCGCCGGCGCGGTGCCGCTCATCCGGTTTGCAACCGACACCGGCCGCGCCGCGCTCGTTCAGGCGCGCCAGGCCGACGGCACGCCGCTGCCGTTCGGCGCCGCCGTGCACGACGAGACTGGCAAGGAAGTCGGCGTCGTCGGCCAGGCGAGCAAGATCTTCGCGCGCGGACTCAACGACAGCGGCTCGCTGACCGTGCGGTGGGGCGCCGATTCCGGCTCGATCTGCCGAATCGCGTACGACCTGCCGGTCGCAAAACACCACCGGCAAGCGCCGGGCATCCAGACCGTGACGAGCATGTGCCGCCCCGATTCGACGACCGCCGACACTCAGTAAGGAATCCCTATGTCCCACTTTCGCCAATCGTCCGTATTGACCCGACTCACGATCCCGGCAGTCATGGCGCGCAGGCGCGACGCACGTGGCTGCGTTGCTCGCCACCCGTTTCGCCAGATTGCGGTCGCTTGGTCGCTTCTGCTCGCATGCGTCGCATTCTCGACCGACGCGGCCGCACTCTATGCGTTCGGACAGGCAACCGTTGCCAGCCCCGGGAACGCCACGCCCGGCACCGTCGTCGCGCGTCATTACTTCACACCGCAGGACGTTTGCGGCAAGAGCACCTGCCAGATCACGAGCATCGCGATGTACCCCAAAGGCAGCGTGTGGGCGTCCGACGGCCCCGATCTGGAAACCAACGTGTCCGGCCTGTCCACGCGCATGATCGTCGACGGCAATGTCGCCGTCGCGTCGACGAAGACGACCCTGCGCAACACGCTCGAAATCATGCTGTTTCGCGACAGCCGGCCGCCGCAGGACGGGTCGCTCAATTCGGGCTTGGCCAGCGCCTATTACACGATCTACTACAAGTCCGGCCTCCTCGGCGGGTCGAACCCGGTCAACCTGGCCGCCAAGGTCAGCTTCATCAACGGAACGTGCTCGATTCCCGACCAGACCGTCACGCTGCCGCCCGTGCAGCATCGCGAGTTCAACGGCGTCGGTTCGACCGCCGGCGCGACGGATTTTCAGGTGCAGTTGAACAACTGCCCGGCCGGCTACAACCGGATCGGCTATCAACTGGCGCCGCTGGACGACGTGGTCGCCAGCACGCCCGGCGGGATGCAGCTGCGCCCGGACGCCACGGCCAGCGGCATCGGCATCCAGATCGCCGACGCAGCGACCGGCCAGCCGCTGCCGCTCGGACTGTCGCACACGGTGACGGGCTACAACCGGGCCACCGGCGGATCGCCGTCGATTCGGCTCCGCGCGTCCTACCTGCAAACGGACGCGAAAGTCGGCGGCGGTTCGGTTCATGCCGCGGCGCAGGTCCTGCTCGACTACCAATGAACGACAGTGGCGCGCGCATCCAGCAAGCTGACATCCGCATGACGCGGCGGCGTGAGATACTCAGCCCGCCGCGCGCCGGTTCGGCTCCACAGGGAACCCCGGTGCGCCGGACGAGTCCATGTCCTTTCGTCAACAGCTCAACAGCAATTGGGAGGCGTTCATGCTGCAATTCATCGAAACCCTAGTCGTCGGGCTCATCGTCGGCCTCCTCGCCCGCGCGCTCAAGCCCGGCGACGACAAGATGGGCATCCTGATGACCATCGCGCTCGGCGTCATCGGCTCGCTCGTCGCAGGTTACGTCGGCCGCGCCGCAGGCTGGTATGCGCCGGGCCAGGGCGCAGGCTGGATCGCATCGATCATCGGCGCGATCGTGCTGCTCGTGGTCGTCGGCGCGGTGCGCAAGCGCGCAGGTTAATCGCACCACCACACCGCTCCATGCAAAAACGGCCGCTCATTCACGAGCGGCCGTTTTCTTTTGGCGCATGGCAATTCGCCCGCGCATCGCCTTATCCATTCATCAATTCGTTGATCCCGCAACGACCTGCCGTGACGACCGGCGTTGGACAAGCGCACTTCCGTTGAGCTTACTACACCGGCTTTACCCGAACTTGCTATCTCGCAAATCCGGCATACATTGAATTCAGCATTGTCGCGTCATTTGCTTATATCCAAAAATTGCGATTTTTTCATTCAAGAGAACAGATGGATTTGCCGTTTACGCACCTAGCATCGCAGCGTTGACGGACTGCCACCCGAGCGGCCCCGCTGCGATGCGCTTCCTCTCTGGAGCCTGTCATGAAGCATCGCCTGTTCGCCGCCTCGTTCGTCCTGGCTGCCTCGCTTCTGGGCATGTCCTCGTCCTTCGCCGCCGGCGCGTCCGGCATCATCCACTTCACCGGCATGATCGTCGAACCGCCTTGCTCGTTCGCGCTCGACGCAGCCGACGCCGCGCATGCGCGCGTGCGCCCCGACTGCCCGCGCCCGGCTAGCGGCCAGATCGCGTTCGTCGACGCCGCGAGCCAGCAGGCCATCAAGACCACGACCTTTACTCAGGCCTCGCGCGCAATCGTTTTACCGAACCGTCCGGGCAACAATCAGGCACCGATGATCGCCGTCGTGACGTACCAGTAAAGCCTGCGCCAGCGCGGCCCCCGACGGGTTCCGCGCCGGCGGTTCGGCGCACGCACGCGCTGCGCCGGTCAGTCGCGATGGCGTGCGATCCAGTCGCTGAACGCGCGGATTTTCTGCTGGTTGCCGATGTTCTCGGGATACACGAAGAAGTAGCGCGCGCCCGTCTCGAGCACGATGTCGAACGGCCGTTCGAGCCGGCGCGCGCTGACGTCGTCGTCGACGAGCGTCACGTCGCCGATCGCGACGCCGAAGCCCTGCATCGCCGCGTTCGTCGCGAGATCGAGCGTGTCGAACGTCGGCCCGCGCGCGGGATCGACGCTGCGCTCGCCCGCGTGTTCGAGCCACGCGCGCCAGTCGCGATGGTCGCGGGTCGGATGCAGCAACGTATGACGCGCAAGATCCCCGACCGCGTCGAGCGGCGACGTTTGCCGCAACTCGGGCGCGCATACGGGCGTCAACCGCTCGTCGAACAGCGGCAGCGCGCACACGCCCGCGCCCGGCGACGTGCCGTAGACGATCGCCGCGTCGAACGGCTCGGTCGAGAAATCGACGACGTGCTGCCAGGCGGTCGTGATCTGCACATGGAGATCGGGATGCTCGCCCTGGAAGCGCATGATGCGCGGCAGCATCCAGCGCATCACGCAGGTCGGCACCTTCAGCGCGAGATCGGTGCGCTGCCGCGTGAGCCTCATCGAAATATCTTCGATCCGCGCGAAGCTCTCGTTGACCACCGGCAGCAACTGCTCGCCCTCCGCCGTCAGCGTGAGGCCCTTCGCATGCCGCTTGAACAGCGGAAAACCGTAATGCGCCTCGAGCGTCTGGATCTGCCGGCTCACCGCGCCCTGCGTGATGCACAGCTGCTCGGCCGCGCGCGTGAAGCTGCGGTGGCGAGCCACCGTCGAGAAGATCTGCAGCGCGTGCAGCGGGGGAAGTCGGCGCATGAAGAAGGCAAACGGAAAAACGGCGCGGAAGAACCGCGCGCCGACACCGGCGCGCGCTGTCCGACACGATAAGCCAAACGCCGGCTTTGCGCGAGGCGCGAAAAGCTCAGGCCGCCGCGGTGAGCGCGCCCGCCACGATGCGCGCCGCCGACGCGACGACGTCTGCGCGGGCAGCCGCAGCGGCCTGCGGCTGCGTGAACGACACGGCCATCACGATCGGCGCACGCGACGGCGGCCACAGCACCGCGACGTCGGTCGTCGTGCCGTAACCGCCCGTGCCGGCCTTGTCCGCGATGCGCCAGCCGGGCGGCACGCCCGCCGCAATGCCGGTCGCGCTGCGCGCGCCGCCGGTCATCCATTCCGTCAGTTGCGTGCGCTGCGGCTCGTGCAGCGTATTGCCGAGCAGCAGCCGCTGCAGCGTGTCGACCAGCTCGACCGGCGTCGACGTGTCGCGTTCGTCGCCGGGCGCGGCATTGTTCAGTTCGGGTTCCCAGTGATCGAGGCGGAACGACATGTCGCCGCTCGCGCGCGCGAACGACGTGACGGCCTGCGGGCCGCCGAGCACGCCCATCAGCAGGTTGCCGGCGCCCTTGTCGCCCGATTGCAGCATCGCCACGCAAAGCTGCTCGATCGTCATGCCCGTGTCGACGTGGCTTTCCGTAATCGGCGAGCCCGCCACGACTTCATAGCGGCGATACAGGATGCGACGCGGCAGCAGCGACGCGTCGAGCGCGCTGCGCGCGAGCATTGCGGCGGCCGCGACGACCGCATAGGCCCCGCACAGCGGGAAGCGCTCGCGCGCATGATGGGCGATGCGCACGCCGTTCGACGTATCGAGCGCGGCGACGCCGAGCCGGCCATTCGAGGCCTTCTCGAGCGCGGTCAATTCGGCCTGGGCGGCGTGGGCGCGCCCCTGGTCGGCGACCGGCGCGGACGTGCACGCGGCGACGAACGGCGCGGCAACGGCGGCAAGCAACAGCGAGCGGCGTGTCGGAGAGTGTTCCATGAATGAGGTGGGTTCTGTCGGAAACGGTGGCACGAAGCAACGCGGCGCGCATCGGCGAAGCGCGCCCGGTCACGCCGGCGGCCGGCCCGCGACGGCATTCGCCGCGCATCCCCGGAAGACGACCGTCGGCCCCGCGAAGCGCGGGACTCGCATGAACAGACCCTAGCGTAGCAGCGAGCGCCGCCACGTTCCAGCGAAATGGCCCCGCTTCACCCTTGCGACGAAGGCAGGTACGGCATCGGATTGACCGGCTTGCCGTCGCGTCGCACTTCGAACAGCAGCGCGACACGCGAGTTGTCGAGGTCGCCCATCTCGGCGATCTCGTCGCCCTGGCGCACGATGTCGCCCGTTTTCACGAGCAGCTTGCGGTTGTGCGCATAGGCGGTCAGGAAATCCGCGTTGTGCTGGACGATGATCAGGCTGCCGTAATCGTTCAGGCCAGTGCCCGCGTACATCACGCGGCCGTCGGCCGCGGCGCGGACCGGATCGCCCGGCCGGCCGGCGATCTGAATGCCGCGGTTCTGCCCCGGCCGGAACCCGTCGACGATCTTGCCGTTCGCGGGCCACTTGAGCGCGACACCGCCTGCATGCCGCTTCGTTTCCTTGACGACCTGACGGTCGCTCGCATTCGACGCAGTGGCCTGCATGGCCGCCGGGTTGCTCCCTGCACCATTGCCCGACGCCGACGATGCGGCTACCTGCGCGCCGGCCGCGCCCGGCGGCGGCAACGGCTGCTGCTTGACGATGCGCAGCACCTGCCCCATGCGCAGCCTGCCGTTGTCACCCAGCTTGTTCCAGGTGCGCAGGTCGGCAACGCTGCAGCCGTTTGCGGACGCGATGCCCGTCAGCGTGTCGCCGCGCTTCACGACGTACTTCTGCGCGACGAAAATCGGCGCCGGCGGCAGGGTGGCGGCCGGCGGCGCCGCGGCGGCCTGGCTCGACGGCGACGACGATCCCGCCTGCGTATCGCTCGGCGGGACGGACTGCGTGCTTGCACAACCGGCCATGACGAGCACGGCGGCCAGGCCCGGCAGCCACGCCGCGTTGCGGTGAATCTCGCGCGTTTTCATGGACGATCCAACTCCGGTTTGACAATCTTTCAAGCATCTCAAAAACGGAACGGCCGACGTGTAACCGGATGCAAACAATGATGACAAACGATCACGAACCGGACGCCGGCCGGCATTCGCTACCGGTAATACGGCCCGATCCGGAAAAACTTGATGGTCTTTTTTCAGGAAAACGGAAGAATTTTCGTTTCAGAAAACTATGAAGACCTTTTTTCGATAGGCATGGAGCGGCGACAACCGCCCGCTGCGGTGCGCGCCCGCCGCAAGCCTCAACGCAACCATATGGCGAGTTCGGAACAGGCCCATGCGATGCCGATGCACAGGAACAGCACGTGCAGCGCGATCTTGAACGACACGCCCCACGACGGATCGATCTGCATGACAGGCTCCCCGGTTGATGTGCGGCCATGATCCGCCATCGATCGCGCCCCGAAAATGCGGAACCGGCGAATCGGGCCTCAGGCTGCGCCTGAGACCGCGGCGGCGGTTCCCTGCTAACTTATCGGCCATTCCAACACGATCGCCCCCACCCATCATGCGCTTCGACCTGACCGACCTGCGGCTCTTCCTGAACATCTGCGAGGCCGGCACGATCACGAGCGGCGCCGAGCGTACGCACATCACGCTGCAGGCCGCGAGCGAGCGCATCCGCGGCATGGAGGACGAGCTCGGCGTACCGCTGCTGCACCGGACCAAGTCGGGCGCGCAGGCAACCGATGCGGGCCGCGCGCTCGAACACCATGCGCGCACCGTGCTGCAGCAGATCGACCACATGCGCGGCGAACTGCAGCAATACGGCCAGGGGCTGCGCGGGCATATCCGGCTGCTGTGCAACACCGCGTCGCTGAGCGAATACCTGCCCGACGCGCTGGCCGACTACCTGCCGCATCATCCGAAGCTGTCGATCAGCGTCGAGGAGCGCTCGAGCCAGGAGATCGTGCATGCGATCCGCAACAAGACGGCCGAGGTCGGCATCGTCGCCGATTCGGTCGGGCTCGGCGGGCTCGAACAGAAGCCGTTCCGCGAGGACTGGCTGATCGTCGTCGTGCCGGCCGCACATCCGCTCGCATCGCACGGCAAGGTCGCGTTCGACGCGATTGCCGATGCCGACTTCATCGGCCTCACCGACGGCAGCGCGCTGCAGGTGCATCTCGCCGACCAGGCGCGCGTGCTCGGCAAGCGGATCCGCTATCGCGTGCAACTGAAGAGCTTCGATGCGATCTGCCGCGTGATCGCCAGCGGCGTGGGCATCGGCATCGTGTCGCGCCATGCGGCCGAGCGTGCGATGCAGACGATGGACGTGCGGCTCGTCGAACTGTCCGATCCGTGGAGCCACCGCAGGCTGAAGCTGTGCGCGCGGTCGTTCGACGCGCTGCCGAAGTACACGCGCGAGTTCGTTGCGTTCCTGTCCGGCGAAACCACGCCGCGGTGACGCGCGCCATTCGCGATTGATGCCGCGCTGCACGGCTCGATTCACTTCAATCCTTATGGATAACGTTTTCTCACACAGTCCGGCGATCATGCATCGCCAGAAAGCCATTCTGATCGCCGCTTCCTCATCGATGTCCCGCACTACATCCCGTCTCAACCAGTAGAAATCCCGGTAATTTCCGCGTCACTCGGATCTCGCGCACCACTCCCGCCTTCCCACTATCCGGGTTTATCCCGGCGCATCCGGCGTGAAAGTTCATTGACATCACGCCGATCGCTGCCTAAATTTGGAAAACGTTTTCCATTGCATCCGCGCGACGCCGGTCACGGCCCGTGCAGGGAGAACGCTTGCCCGCTCGAGTGGTGATTCAGGCCGTCCGTCTTCAGGGATCAGGGTTCAAGGCGGCGGCCAGGTACGGGCATCGAGCACGGCAACGGCAACGGCCACACCCGCCCGTCCTTCATCACTATTCGAAACTGGAGACACAATGCATCCGCGCAGCAGATTCGCGCTCGGCGCCGCGCTCAGCGCCCTTTCCGTCCTGTTCGTCAGCGCATGCGGCGGCAACGACGTGACCGACACGCCGCCGTCGTCTTCGCCGCCCCCGTCCACGACACCGTCGCTCGCGTCGAATTCGCTGCAGGCGCTCGTCTACGGCGCGCCCGACACCAGCGTGCCGGCCGGCACGAACGTTCCGGTCACGATGATGGGCCAGATGCGCGCGCTGTTCGACCTGATCCGGAAATCGCCCGACTTCACGCAGGTCGTGATGGATCTCGGCGACGGCACGCCGGTCCACGTGCTCGACACGAACACCGGCGACAAATTCCTGCCGGGCAAGCTCGCGCTCGGCCTGTCGTACATCCTGATCGACATGAAGTCGAAGAACGATCCGCAATACGCGAGCTACCTCGCGACGTACCAGACGATCACGACCGCGATGATGGCGCAGTCGGGCAGCAACTACGTGTATGCGAATACGTCGTGGGGCGAGTACTACTACCTCGTTACGCTGAACAACCTGAAGGCGCACGGGATGCTCAACGAAGTCTTCAGCGACGCGATGCTCGCGACGCTGCAGCAGCGCCTCACCTTCTGCGACATGTTCGGCCCCGATGCGAGCGGCAAGACCAATACGTGCCCCGCGGCCGGCACGCCGATCGACATCGCGTCGCTCAACACCGCACAGAACTACTATGCGGTGTCCTACGGAATTGCCGGGCTGCGCCAGAAGCTCGGCTGGAGCAGCCCGTCGTTTGCATCGAAGACCGATCCGTCGGTCGCGACGATGGGCGCACGCGACGCGCTGCTGTACACGCTCACGAACCATATCCGCAACGACTCGTCGGGCGGGTTCTCGGACGAAGCGTCGAACACGCACACGACCTACTACGACCAGGCGCGCTTCGACCGCTACAGCACGCTACTGATCGGCGAAGTGACCGAGCGCACGTTCGAGATGGGTAACGAGGCGAACCTCACGCCCGAACTGAAGGGCTACCTGCGCAAGTCGGTCGACCTGATCCTGCCGCAGTTGAACGCGAACGGCCAGGGCTTCAACTACGGCCGCTCGATCGGCCCGTACGGCGACTCCGCGTTCATGGAAGTGCTGACGGCCGCGGCCAATGCCGGCGTGCTGACCGACCAGGAGAAACAGGTTGCGTATGCGTTCATCTATCAGGCCGCGCATCGGTTCGGCACGGTCTGGTACGACCCGTCGCTGCCGACGCCGTCGGTGAACATGTGGGTCAAGGGCCGCGGCACGGACGCGTATCGCGGCAAGCCGCGCGTGATGGGCGAGAACTTCAGCCTGCTGCACCAGTACCTGTACGTGAACGCGTGGTGGAACAAGCTCGGCTTCGGCGGCAAGGCGCCGATGGCCGATGCGGACTACGGCGCATGGCTCGATGCGCTGCCGCGCTACACGCTCACCGGGTACAACCAGCCCGGCGACACCGCGCATCCGTACAGTGCGGCACTGCTCACCGTGCGCGACGGCCGGCGCGTGATCAACCTGAACCTCAGCCAGGCGCCCGACTACAACTCGTACACGCCGTACTACCCGGTGCCGTTCTCCGACAAGCTGATCTACGGCACGACCGATCTGGGCTACGCGCTGCTGGTGCCGCAGGTGTCGTACAACGGGAAGACCTATATTCCCGTCACGTACTACAAGAACCTGAACGTCCAGCAAAGCAACGGCCAGGTGATCGTGTCGTTCGACACCACGAAGTTCCGGCTCGCGTCGAAAAACGCCGCGTACACGACGGATCTCGATCTGCAGGTACACACGGTGCTGACGTTCGCGCACGGCTCGGTCGCACGCAGCGATACGCTGAGCACGGGCACGCTCACCGGCAACCTGTCGGTCGAGACGGACTTCACGTCGTTCGCGGATTTCGCGTCGACGCAGGCCAACGGCGACGGCGCATCGGTGACGTACGCGAACAGCGCCGCGACCGGCTATGCGGCGACCGGGTTCGACAACTGCGCGCTGTCCGCCTTCGACACGGTGAACGGCACGACGAATCCGCTGTCGACGACGCCGATCGGCCAGTTGCATTCGAACTTCGCGTGCACGACGAATCCGTTTGCACTCGGCGCGGGCGCGACCCGCACGTTCGGGTGGACGCTGAAGTACGCCGACCCGGCCTGAGCGGTGTGACCCACGTCGGGTGAACGCCCCCGAAGCCGGTTGTTGTCGAAACCGGCTTCGGGATCGTCGCGGACAGCGGGCATCACGCTCGTCGGCCATGCCCGCTCACAGCCACCCCGAAGCCGCCATATACCCGCCGAGCGCGATCAGCCCGACGAAGAAGCAGCGCTTGAACGCCTTCTCGCTCATCACGTGCCGCGCATATTGCCCGCCGGCCATGCCCGCCAGCGCCGGCACGAGCGCGAGCGCCGACACACCGAGATCGACCGTCTGCAGCGCACCCGTCACGCGCAACTGCAGGCCGAGCACGATCGTCGATGCCGTGAACGACAGCCCGAGCGCCTGGATCAGGTCGTCCTTCGACAACCGCAGCGCCTGCAGGTACGGCACAGCCGGCACGACGAACACGCCGGTCGCGGCCGTCACGACACCCGTCAGGTAGCCGACCACGGCCGACAGCCATTTTTCATGGCGGCCCGGCGCGGGCAGCCGCGCGGCGGCCAGCCCCCACAGCCCGTAGAGGATCAGCACCACGCCGAGCGCCGCATGCGTCCAGGTGCTGCCGGCCGCGAGCGCGGGCAGCCCGCCCGTCAGCGTGCCGATCGTCAGGCCGGCGAGCAGCGGCCACAGCCGGCGCAGCAGCGGCCCGAACGACGGGCCGAGCCACAACTGCCACACATTGGTGATGAACGACGGCACGAGCAGCAGGCTCGCGGCGGCCGACGGCGGCATCGCGAGCGTCAGCAGCCCCATCGCGATCGTCGGCAGGCCAAGCCCGATCATGCCCTTGACCGCGCCGGCCAGCAGGAAAACCAACGCGATGATCGTCAGCGTATGAATGTGCATGAAAGGCATTCCGTCCGGTTGAGTACGGCGCCGATGGTGAACCCCGATCGCGCCGCCCGCCATCTGGTTTTGCCTGAGGCTGGCTAGGGCTTGCCGGACGAAGCCGGCGGCGCGATTGTGCCGATGTGCTATCGCGCCTCGGGCCTGCGAAAATCGCGCCGCCGGCGTCAAGGCGGGCGGGGCCGGACGATGCACCGCCATCTGCGTTGCGAATCCCGCCCCGGCACCCGAATCCGGGCCGAATACAGGGCCCGTTCGGAAACAAAGGCCGAATCGGGCCGATCAGTCCCCGTGAGATGCCCCCCGTCCCTGTTCGCTGTCGAGGTGCGCCATCTGTGCGGCCGAATAACGCTCACCGGCAGCCGCCCCGGCGGGAACCGCCGCTTCGATGCGAGCAACGTCATTGACCGTTAGTTGCATTTCAGCAGACTGAAGCGCGTCCTGAAGCTGCGTGCGCTTGCGCGTGCCGATCAGCGGCACGATATCGCCGCCGCGCGACAGCACCCACGCGATCGCGACCTGCGCCGGATTGCTGCCCTTCTCGTCGGCGATGGCGCGCAGCGCGTCGACGAGCGCGAGGTTGTGCGCGAGGTTCTCGCCCTGGAAGCGCGGGCTCGCCGCGCGGAAATCGCGCTCGCCCTGCCGCGCCGTGCTCCAGCGCCCGCCGAGCAGCCCGCGCGACAGCACGCCGTAGGCCGTCACGCCGATCCCGAGTTCGCGGCACGCGGGCAGGATCCCGGCCTCGATGCCGCGCGACAGCAGCGAATACTCGATCTGCAGGTCGGAGATCGGCGCGACGGCCGCCGCGCGGCGGATCGTGTCGACGCCGGCTTCCGACAGGCCGATATGGCGCACGTACCCGGCCTTCACGAGATCGGCGATCGCGCCGATCGTCTCCTCGATCGGCACCGCCGGATCGACACGCGCCGGCCGGTAGATGTCGATGTAGTCGGTGCCGAGCCGTTTCAGCGAATACGCGACGAAGTTGCGGATCGCCGCGGGCCGCGCGTCGTAGCCGGCAAACCCGCCGGCCGGATCGCGCAGTGCGCCGAATTTCACGCTGATCAGCACCTGGTCGCGTGCCCGGCCGCGCAGCGCATCGCGGATCAGCATCTCGTTGTCGCCCATGCCGTAGAAATCGCCGGTGTCGAGCATCGTGATGCCGTGGTCGAGCGCCGCGTGCAGCGTCGCGATGCTTTCGTCGCGGTCGGCCGGGCCGTAGAAGTCCGACATCCCCATGCAGCCGAGTGCGAGCGCCGACACCCGCGGGCCCGTACGGCCCAGTTCACGCGTATCCATGTCCGTTTCCTTGAGTGATGAATCAACAGGCCGGATTCTGGACGCCTCGCGACGCGCGATAAACGCGAAACACTCAACCAAACCATTCGACGCTGATTAACAATGGAGCCTGCTCCCCTCCACCCACGCACTCGCCCCGCATGGATCATCTGCAAGCAATGCGCATCTTCGCGCGCGTCGCCCATCTCGGCAGCTTCACGAAAGCCGCCGAGCAACTGCAACTGCCACGCCCGACGGTCAGCAACGCCGTCCAGTATCTGGAAAAGCACCTGAAGATCCGCCTGCTGCAGCGCACGACGCGGCGCGTCGCGCTGACGGCCGAAGGCGCGACCTATTACGAGCGCTGCGTGCGGTTGCTGGCCGATCTGGACGACGCAGAAACGCTGTTCGAGGACGCCGGCACGACGCCGCGCGGCGCGATCCGCGTCGACCTGCCCGAGCGCTTCGCGCTGAACCAGGTGATTCCGGCGCTACCGGGTTTCCACGCGCGCTACCCGGACCTGCGCGTCGTGATCGGCACGACCGACCGCTTCGTCGACCTCGTCGCCGACGGCATCGACTGCGCGGTGCGGGTCGGCGCGATGTCCGACACGTCGCTCGTCGCGCGGCGCATCGGCGAACTGGCGCAGATCAACTGCGCGGCGCCCGCGTATCTCGCGCGGCACGGCACGCCGCGCTCGCCGGACGAGTTGCCGGACCACGTCGCGGTCGGCTATTTCTCGAGCCGCACGGGCCGCGAGCTGGACTGGGAATATGCGGACATGGATTCGGGCGAACTGCACGCGGTCAAGATGCGCAGCGTCGTGTCGGTCAACAGCTCGCAGGCGTATCTCGCGTGCTGTCTTGCGGGCCTCGGGCTGATCCAGGCACCGCGCGAAGGGCTCGGGCCGCTGCTCGCCGACGGCTCGCTGGTCGAGGTGCTGCCGGAATGGAATGCCGAGCCGCTGCCCGTGTCGGTGGTGTTCCCGACCGGCCGGCATCTCGCGCCGCGCGTGCGGATCTTCGTCGACTGGCTCGCGGACACGCTCGGCGCCACGCCCCGGGCGGATTGACGGCAGGCGCCGGCGCACTCGGCCCCGGCGCCGCCCGATCAGAACTTGTGGCGAATCGCGGCGCGCACCGCGAACTGGTTCGACGACGCCGACGGGCCGTCCGTCCCGACCACGTAGCCGCCGTCGGCCGCCGTGCCGGTCTTGTCGCCGGCCACCTTCTGCCATGCGCCCTGCAGGTACACGTCGGTGCGCTTCGACAGGCTGTAGTCGGCCATCAGGCCGACCGTGTGGTATTTCGGCTTGAACGTCCCGGCCGCGGCATCGTACTTGCCGTCCGTGTACACGTACTGCGCGCCGAGATAGAAATCGGGCGTGAGCTGATACTTGCCGTTGACCTCGAAGTTCTGGAACTTCGTCGCGGTCAGCCCGAGGCCGGCGAACGTCGAAGCCGGCAGGTAGACGGTCGACACCGGATTCTTCACGTCCGTCTTCGTGTAGACGAAGCCGACCGTGGCCGAGCCGAACGTGTAGTTGACGCCGCCGCCGAAGATCCGCAGGCGGTCGGCGACGAAGTTCGCGTCATCCGCCGAGATCGCGCCCGCGCTGCCCACGCCCGGGTTGTTCGCCTGCAGGTACGCCGCCGCGACCTGCAGCCCGGCCAGCGAGTACTGCGCGCCGAGGCTGTACTGACGGTTGTTCGAGAAGCCGGTGCTGTTGCTGAAGCTGTACGTGCCGCCGAACGTCAGGCCGTTCCAGTCGGCGCTCGCGTACTTGACCGTGTTGTTGACGCGGAACGAGTTGTCCGTGTTGTCGTTGTCGAACGGGTGCGAGAACAGTGTGCCGCCCCAGTTGCCGTTGGCCGTGAGCGGCGCGAGATAGTCGACGACGGAATCGTACTGGCGGCCGAAGGTCAGCGTGCCGAAGCGCGGCGCGCTCAGCCCGACGAACGCCTGGCGGCCGAACATGCGGCCACCCTGGCCGAGCCGGCCGTTGTTCACGTCAAAACCGTTTTCCAGCGTGAAGATCGCCTTCAGCCCGCCGCCGAGATCCTCGCTGCCCTTCAGGCCCCAGCGGCTGCCCTGCGCATAGCCGCTCGCGAGCTGGTAATTCGATTTTCCGACCCCATTGACGTTCACGTTGTTCGTGTAATTGAAGCCTTCGTCGATCACACCGTACAGCGTCACGCTGTTCTGGGCGAAGACCGGCGCGGCGAAAGCGGCCAGCGCGGCGGTAAAAATGACGTGCTTCTTCATGACGGATCTCCGGAGCCGGGGGCCGGGCATGGTCGTGCGCCCGGCGAATGTTTGGTCTGTTGTATGTGTGGCCCGCAGGGCGGACGACGCGGTGTGCGGCCGCGTGAGGTCAAAATGGTGTCACGTCGCAAACCGTCCGTCCATTGGGGTAGCTGAACCCTGCGCAATCCGTTGCGCTCGTCCAACTGCTCCGTTGCGCAGACTGCCTGACCCGGCTTAACGGCAGCGGCACGACGGCCGACCATTCGCGTAAACCCGATGTGCACCGCATCGGTGGCACAATGCGCATCCGTTCGTCATTTCTTCACGAAGTCATGCTTCCCCCCGATTCATGCGCGGCGCGTGCCGGCCGCGCCAGCGGCCCGCGCCGGGAGGCGGTCCGATGACCGCACCGGCCCGGGCCGGCCGCTATGCCGAGCTCGATTTCTTCCGCGGCCTCGTGCTGCTCGTCATCGTCGTCGACCACATCGGCGGCAGCATCCTGTCGCGCGTGACGCTGCACGCGTACGCGCTGTGCGACGCGGCCGAGGTCTTCGTGTTCCTCGGCGGCTTCGCCACCGCGATCGCGTACAACTCGCTCGCCGAGCGTCACGACGAAGCTGCCGCGCGCCAGCGCTTCATCCGGCGCGCATTCGAGATCTACCGCGCCTTCCTCGTGACGGCCGGCCTGATGCTGCTGATCACGGCCGCGCTGAACGCGTTCGCGATCGACGGCCCGAACATGCCCACCAACGATCTCGACGGCCTGCTCCACAAGCCGCTCGCCGCGCTGCGCGACATCCTGCTGTTCCGCCGCCAGCCGTACCTCGCGTCGGTGCTGCCGATGTACGCGTTCTTCGCACTGCTCGTCCCGCTCGCGCTGCCGCTCGCCCGCACGCAGCCGTGGCTGCTGCTCGCGTTCAGCGGATCGCTGTGGTACGCGGCGCCGCACGTCGCGCGCTTTTTGCCGACCGTGGAAGGCGCGCCGTGGGATTTCAACCCGTTCGCGTGGCAGTTCCTGTTCGTGCTCGGCGTGATCGCGCGCTGCCAGCCCGTCTACCAGACCCTCGCGCCGAAGCCGCAGGGCTGGCTGCTGACGGCCGTCTCGCTCGCGATCGTCGCGGCCGGCGCGTACTACCGGCTGCGCATCGAACCGTTCCCGACCGATCCGTCGATCAAGCAGAACCTCGGCGCGCTGCGGCTCGCGAACTTCCTCGCGATCGCATGGCTCGCGGCCAAGCTCGTGCACCTCGGGTGGATGAAGAAGGTCGCGCACGCGATGCCGTGGATCGGCACGATCGGCCGGCAGGGGCTGCTGTGCTTCGTCGCGGGCACCGGCATCTCGCTCGCGGTCGATTCGCTGCTTTACCAGGCGACCGAAGGCTATCTCGACGTAAAGCTCGGCCTGACCGCCGACGTCGTCGCGATAGGCCTGCTGTATCTCGTCGCCAAACTCTACGGGCCGCTCGTCGCGCGGCTGCCGTTCCGTTCGCGGCGATGACGCGCCGCGCCGTCATGCGCCGCTGCTACGATAGCCGGCGCCTCTCCTGAAACGATTCGACATGCGCCGACTCGCCCTTCCGTTCGCCTTCGCCCTGATCGCCGGCTCCATCGCCACCGCCGGCGCCACGCCGCCCGTGCCGGCGGTATCGCCCGCGCAGCCGCCGGCCGTCCAGACCGCGACGACCCCGTCGACCGCCCAGGAGCCCGCGCTCAATCCGGGCAGCAGCGTCGTGCTGCGCACGTTCCGGTCGGCGTCGCTGAAGCGCGACTGGTCGTACACGGTCTACCTGCCGCCGGGCTACAACCCGGAAGGCGCGCGCTACCCGGTGATGTACCTGCTGCACGGCAATGCCGGCAACGCGAACGACTGGGTCACGCAGGGCCGGCTGCAGGCCACCGCCGACACGCTGATCGAGCACCGCGAGATCCCGCCCGTCGTGATCGTGATGCCGCAGGGCGGCACCGACTGGTACGTCGACCGCAAGGAGAAGATGCAGAGCGCATTCCTCAACGACCTGCTGCCCGAAGTCGAAGCGCACTTCGCGGTATCGAACCAGCGTGCGGGCCGCGCGATCGGCGGCGTGTCGATGGGCGGCTTCGGCGCGCTGCGCTTCTCGCTGCTCGAACCCGGCCTGTTCTGCGGCGCGATGCTGCTGAGCCCCGCGATCTACGCGAACGAGCCGCCGCTCAATTCCGCCGCGCGCTACGTCGGCGTGTTCGGCGACCGGCAGTTCGACCCGCGCGTGTGGCACGAGCTCAACTACCCGGCGCTGATGCGCGGCTATTTCGCGCGCAGCTGGCGCATTCCGATGTTCATCGCGGCCGGCGACGACGACCTGACGATCCAGGCGGAATCGAGCGTGCTGTACACGCACCTGCGCCGCGCGCAGAACCCTGCCGAACTGCGCATCGTCGACGGTGGGCATACCTGGGACGTGTGGCGCGGGCTGCTCGGGCAGGGGTTGAAGTACGCGCTCGACTGCGTGAAGTGACGGCGGGCGGGTGTTGCCCCGCCCGTTTTCGTCAGGCCGGCCGGTGACCGGCGGGCCGCAGGCCGTCGCCCCGAATCACCTGCCCTGCGAACGCCACCCCGGCACACCTGTCGCGCCTGATGGCGGGCTCAAGATGGCACGCTCAAAGCCACGTGCCGCCCTGCCGTTCGCTCGGCTCCCCGGCCAGCGCGTCGAAATCGTGAATCCAGTCCAGGTGATGCTGCACGCTGTCGCGCTCGGCGAGACGCGCATTGCGCGCCTGCGCAGCCGGCCCGTCGGGCAGGTGCAGCACATCGGCCACGGAGATTGACGCGTACTGCACCTTGCGCGTGCGGCCGCGGCGCAGCCGCTCGTACGCTTCCTGCGCTTCGCGCCAGTTGCCCGGCCCGGCCTGCGCCAGCTGCGCGGCCAGCACCACCGCATCCTCGATCGACTGATTCGCGCCCTGCCCGTGGTGCGGCACCAGCGCGTGCGCGGCGTCGCCGATCAGCGTCACGCGTCCGCGGCTCCAGCGGCCGAGCGGCGGCCGATGGAACAGCCCCCAACGCTGGCTGATCGGCACGGCGGTGATCATCTGCACCACCGCCGGATGCCAATCCCTGAACGCGCGCAACTGCTCGCCTTCTTCCGACGGCATCACCCAGTCGCGCGACGGCCACGGTGACGGATGACGCTCGACCAGCAGGAAATTCTGGTCGCCGTTGTCGCCGATCGGATAGTGCAGCAGATGCCCGTGCGGCCCGATCCAGTACTGCAGCGTTTCGGGATCGGGCAACAGGCTCAGCCGCGCGGCCGGCACCACGCCGCGAAACCCCGAACAGCCCGAATACAGCGCATCGTCGTAGCCGAGCATCCAGCGCCGCGTGATCGAGCGCGCACCGTCCGCGCCGATCACGAGATCGGCGTCGACACGCACGCCGTTGTCGAACGACAGCGTGACGCGATCGGCGTGCTGCGCGAGATCGGTCAGCCGATGGCCGAGATGGATGCATTCGAGGCCGACCGCCTTCGACAGCACGGCCTGCAGGTCCGCGCGATGCACGCCCCAGTACGCGCCGCCGAATTGCCGGCGATAGTCGGGGGCGCCGCGATGATGGCCGATCACCGCGCCGCTGCGGCCGTCGCGATAGACGAGCCCCGGGATGTCCGCGCACACCGCGTCGAACGCCGCACGCAATCCCATGCGTTCGTAGAAGCGCGTCGCATTGGCCGACAGTGCGACGGCCGCGCCGACTTCGCGCAACACGTCCGTCTGTTCGTAGAGCTGCGCGTCGATGCCGTGCTCGCGCAAGGCGAGCGCGAGCGTCAGGCCGCCGATCCCGGCGCCGACGATCGCAATCTTCAGGTTCGTCTGCATGATGAAGTGTCTCCGATGTACCGATGTGGGGTCTGCGGCTTGCGCAGCGGTCATGTCGATTGCATGTGCCGTATCGGTATTTTCTGGAGCGGACCTTCATCCCGCAATAAAATGAAATGAATCTGCATCATCACTGGATGCAATGAACCAGGCAAGGCGCAATCCATGGAACTGAGCGATATCGACCTCAACCTGCTGCTGCTTTTCCAGCAGCTGATGCAGGAGCGGCGCGTGTCGAGCGTCGCCGAGCAGATGAACATGAGCCAGCCGGGCGTGAGCAACGCACTCGCGAAACTGCGCCGCCGGCTCGGCGATCCACTGTTCGTGCGTGGGCCGGGCGGCGTGGTGCCGACGCCGTTCGCGCTGCGCCTGGCGGAACCCGTGTCGCACGCGCTCGCGACGCTGCACGCCGCGCTGAACCCGGAGACCGGTTTCGATCCGTTGCGCGCCACGCGCACGCTGACGATCGGCATGACCGATATCGGCGAAGTCGTGTTCCTGCCCGCGCTGCTGGAACACCTGTCGCAAGCGGCGCCGGGCATCGCGCTCAATACCGTGCGCAATACCAGCGTCAATCTCGGCGACGAAATGGCCGACGGCCGCGTCGATCTCGCGATCGGCCTGCTGCCGCAGCTCAAGGGCGGCTTCTATCAGCGCCGGCTGTTCGATCAGCGCTATGTGTGCCTGCTCCGGCGCGGGCATCCGCTCGAAGAGGCGCCGCTGACGGTCGACGCGTGGCGCAATGCCGAGCATCTGGTCGTGGTGTCGGCCGGCACCGGCCACGGGCAGGTGGACGAATGGCTGAAGCGCCGCCGCGTGACGCGCCAGGTGCGGCTCACGGTGCCGCATTTCATGAGCGTTGGCTACATCCTGCAGCGCACCGACCTGATCGCGACGGTGCCCGAGCATCTCGCGCAGCAGCTCGCCGCACCGTTCTCGCTGGGCTGGCGCGCGCTGCCCGTCACGCTGCCGGGCGCGCCGATTCACATGCTCTGGCATACGCGAGTCAATCAGGACGAAGGGAACAAGTGGCTGCGCGACGTGGTGGTCGATCTGTTTGCGGAGACGGGCACGCGGGCGCGGAAGGCCGCACCTGGCCGGAAGAAGTAGTCGAGGTCATCGCGCCATCGAGCGTGCCTTACGATGTCGCTTGAACATGTGCGCCGCGCATTTCGACTACATTGCCGAATGTGGCGATGATCCCTGGTCATCGGCGTCGGCCGGTTTTCCGATGATCCACTGCACGGGTCTGCTAACGCCTGCTGCCCCATGCCCCCTATCGTTGACGCAACGCCCACCCGCGCGAGTGGCGTTAGGTCGTTGAACACAATCAGGGCAGCGCCGGCAGACCGCGCGTATACGTTGACTCACCATTCGCAAAGTGCGCGGCAAGCACTTCACGGCGCGCGAGCGTTCCCCGCGGCGCAATGCCAATGTGCGTCCACATCCCTTCGTTGATAAGTTGATTGACCGGCAGGTCCGACGCGGCAAGGCGCCGGCACACCGCGAGCGCAGGCCCATAGTCCGGACAGCGGAAATCCGCCGCGACGCCTTGCAGGTGATCGCTATTTATTGAAACTGGAAATACGCGAATGGATTATTCGTGTCATGCAACTGACGGGCACGGAAGCACACGAACGCCCGCTGCCAGCCGCAGCCAGGTCGGGCTCGCTCTTTTACGAGACGGGATTCAGGAAAGGAACCGTGGCACCGCCCTACGGCTCAGCGCGCGCGGACATTGTCCGGCTCTGTGCGATGAAGTCATTCGCAACACGTTCTGAACCGCGCTCGAACCAGTTTATCCACGGATAGCTGTGGGATTGCCCTTTCATCAGCACGTCGGCGTACGAGCGATAGAACAGACGTGCCACGCAGTCAGGTGGCCTCACCTCGTGGCCATGCTGCCGCAACCGCATCGTCACTCGAGTCAAGAAGCGTGCTTGTGCCGGATGTGCGCTCATTGCATATCCGCGAGACTCGGCATAGACACGCCCCAGCCCGAACCACCGTACGGCAAGCGTCAACTCGTCGTCTCTGTATATCACTCGGGAAAACATTTCGGCCCTCATGTTGTTCTAGTCTTTTCAGTTAGATTACAACTCCTTTCCTGAACCCAATCTTGATATTCTCTTCCCTGTCATTGAATAAGCCTTAATGCCAAGCATTACGAATTAAAATATAGCGTCCCGATCGGTCAGCGGTCCTGTATAGGCGCGGCTCGTTTCCCTGTTCAGCCTGCACCTAATCGGCAGCGCCATCGCGCCGCCGATTTCCGAGCGTACCGCCTAACCTCTGCTATCGCTAAAGGGCAATCACACCAAGGAGATTTTCACGCTTACTTAACGAGAATGGACTGACCGTTGAGAGAAACGCTACGTCGAACGCGGCGGATACACAGCAGAAAGCCCGCGCCAACTGGCGATAGCTGCATTTGAGAATTGCGAGCGCGATGAATCGCCCGAAGACGTGGCGGACACCGATATGTCGTATTGGAGTGAGGACCAGTAACAACCGCGCTCACCGGGAGACACGATGAAATCGAATTTCCGCGATGTGACGCGTCAAGAGGTTGCTTCTCGACGCAGGAAAAGTCGAAACCCGGCGACCTCGAATCTCTGACAAGAATGAGTCAGGTCTTTTCAGAAATGCGGAGGCAAGCCGCCGTCACTGCATGAAATCCGCTCGCTGTCCGCACGAAGCTATACCGAGCAATTTGACGCTGATTTCGCGCAAGCATTGCTCGGCTACGAGTCGGCCGTGATGACGGCACGTTACCGAGACAGTCGCGATCAAGGCTGGACCGACATCAAGATCGCTGCGGCAGGGTAGCTTCTGTAGTATTTTGAAAGAGTTTTTGACGATGGCCGGAAGCCAAACCAGATAAGGCTCCGGATTCACCTAATGTCTGTCTCGAAGAAATTCTCAGCCGTCACGGGCGCCGGATCCGGCATCGGTCGCGCAGCGGCCATCGCGCTCGCGCAGGCGGGATTCACCGTCGCGCTGCTCGGACGCACGGAAGAATCGTTGCGCGAAACGCAGGACGCGATCCGCGCCGCCAACGGCGACGCACACGTGTTTCCTGCAGACGTCACCGACGAAGCATCGATCGACCACGCGTTCGCGCAGATCGCGCAGCAGTTCGGCCGGCTCGACGTGCTGTTCAACAATGCCGGCCGCAACGCGCCCCCGGTTTCCCTCGACGAATACGATTTCGATCTGTGGAACAGCGTCGTCGCGACGAACCTGACCGGCGTCTTTCTGTGTGCGCGGGCCGCATGGCGCCTGATGAAAGCGCAAACGCCGCAGGGCGGCCGGATCATCAACAACGGCTCGATCTCGGCGCACGCGCCGCGTCCCGAAACGATCGCGTACACGGCCACGAAGCATGCGGTAACCGGGATCACCAAGTCGCTGGCGCTCGACGGCCGCCGGTACAACATCGCGTGCGGCCAGATCGACATCGGCAACGCGGCGACGTCGCTTACGGAACGGATGACGCAAGGCGTCCCGCAAGCCGACGGCAGCCTCGCGCCCGAGGCGCGCATGGACGTCACGCATGTCGCGAACGCGATCGTCCAGATGGCGAACCTGCCGCTCGACACGAACATCCTGAACATGACGATCATGGCGACCGCGATGCCGTTCGTCGGCCGGGGATAAGCGCGCGCCGCGCAGGAGACTGCCCGACACGCGCCGGGAGACATCACCCGCGCTAGGCCGGCGCGCGATGTCTCCCCGAAGATCGACGTGCGCCTTCGCGCTGCTTGCGCCAATGCCGGCGTACACTGCCTGACCGCGCGCTGGTCGATACCCAGTCGCGCAGCCGAACACCCATTTCAGGGGCCGCCAGATGAGCCGTTCCGCGGCGTATCGAGCCAGCTCGCGAACAGCGACGGCGCATTGTTCTCGTCGCATCGGCCGCATGCATACGTGGCGCGGTCACCTGACGGCGCGACGCTGCTCGCGGTGCTGACGCCGGTGGGTCAAGCCCAGCCGAAACCGGTGTCGTCATGGTCTCTCGCGACGCGCCCGTCACGCGCCGTCAACCGGCCTTGGATTTCTTGCCGGTCGACGGCGGCTTGACTATGACGAACTGACGTTGATCTGTACGCTAATCAGCAACAAGGGCTGTCCGTCCGCACACCGTAGGCGATCGTTCAGGCTTCAACGGTAGTTCATATCACTAGCAACCTATCCGACCGATCTGGACAGGCACTTAGATAACCCGTGACTAACAATCGCAGCCGCCGCTCGAATCTCCATACCTAACTTCCGCATCAGACAAGATGTCTACACATTTCATCGAATGCAATCTGACTCTGCCAGGAACTCACGCGATTCGGTACCAGCCCGGAAAAGGCAACCCGGGACGAGGTGCAAGCCCCGCAGACGCGCCTCAAGGCGAACATCATCGCCCACAGAGCGATATTCAATCAAAATATTTGATGGAATTTTTAATATTAATTGTTTTTAACTATCCCGCCCGTGGACCCGGTCAATGATCGACTTCCGCGACAGGCGCACTCGCAATCACTGCAACCTTTAAACAGAGAGTTCCAAAGATGAAAGATCCGATCACATTGAAGAAGCTCGTCGGAGCTGACGACCTTAGACCGATTGTTGAGCGAGAAGGCACGGTCGTGTACGAGGCTAGCTCGCAACTCGGGAGATTTTTCGTCAAAGCCACGACGAATAGAGCAGCTTTCGATCGACATTGTGAAATTCTAGAAGAGCTCGAATCAAGCCTTCTGGTTCCCAAGATATTGAATAAACTGGCCTGGGAAGACTATTCCGTTGTTGTTCTAAGCGCGATTTCAGGAAGCAGACTCGACCACACACTAAAAAATGTCAACCGTGAAGAAAAACTGCGACTAGTTTCATCAGCTGGGTCTGCGCTGGGGCAGCTTCACCGCACGATCAGTCCCACCCGTCTGTTGGAGATGAAATTCTGGCAACAGCGTGACGGAGTTTCTGAGCGCCCTGTCGAGTGGAATGCCCATCTTGAAGAAATGGTATCGAAGTGGAAATCTCGCTTAAATAAAGCAGCCACGGATTATCTAGAATATAGCAATCAGCTAGATCAGCTTCTTCAACTGCGCACCGATTTGCGTGAACCAGCAAACCTTAAACTGCTTCATTGCGACTACATCGGCAGAAATATCTTAGCAACCTCCAAAGGTCACGTTTCTGGAATTCTAGATTTTGAAGCAGCACGTATTGGAGATGCTGCTTACGATTTGGCGAAGCTAGTTTGGGTAGACATAGATTTTTCCGATGAAGAATTGCGCAACTCCTTCCTCTCCGGCTGGGAAGACGCATACGGGGAACAAGTACCCAGAAGAGAATTCCTATACTATGTCGGCGTACAATGCTTGGCAGCAATTGCCTGGACAGACAAAAATAAACCTCTTGATGGAGCAAATGCGTTCAGATCCGCCGCGATCCAGACACTGCGCATCGTGACAGAAATTCTTTAATTTCATTAAATTTCCGATTGGAAATGATCAAGCCATTTCCACTCGAAGTCAATATAAATAGGTATGCATATTAAAAGGAGAGCGCCTCGCCCCCAAGTCAGAGATGCAGGCAGCAACCCTATATGAAACAAGATCCCGCTCCCATGAGCTGAATTTTTATAAGCCCTACATTACAATTAGTATTTATAGAAATAAAGCAAACACATCAACAGCGGAGTATTCATGCAAGATTTCGATCACGAGTTTGCAGTCGCATTTGATTGGGACGGCACATTATTAAATAGCGATTTCCTTATCGATGCAGCAGTCGAAACAGTGCTACAGCGCAGGAAAATACCATCGATCACCAGAATCGATCCGATACTACTCCGTTCGCAGAGGTCGATCTCTCCTGGAGCAGGTATCTCTTCCTGAAACTCAGCGATCCGAAATAATTTCTGAAATCGCCGCAGAATTCCGCAGGCTTGAGAGCGAAGCACTGCTCTTCGACGGCGCACACGAGTCGATCATTCAACTGCGCGAAATCAATATTCCTTTAGGAATTTTTACAGGCCGAGATCGCGCATCCCTACATTCAAAGTTGGAAAATTTATCTTTAATCGACAAATTTTCATCCATCATTTTCCGTAACGAAGCCCCTTCAAAACCAAACCCAGCAGGCCTTCACATACTGAAGAAAAATCTCAACGCGAAACAACTAATATTTATCGGAAATTCGCTAGACGATCAAACCAGCGCGAGTGCAGCAGGTTGCAATTTCATTGCTGCCGGACTTTGCCAGCGCGTCCGCGAACCGCAAATCCCTCCAAACAGCACTACCGTTGCGATGAATTTCGCCGAAATCATGGAACACTTGGCAAGGATCTTGGGTTACACTCCCAAACCAACACATTAAAATATATGACTATTAATTTTTCAAAAATTAGCATACCAATAGAAATTAACGCTCCGTCATAGCCTGATTCACCGCAGAGACGTGGGCGGGCAATGGCAATATATGGCATCACGCAGACTTTACCAGGACCACCGGTTATGTTTGCGACTTTCCGCCCACGCACCGTTACCATCCTCACGTCCCAATAGTCGGGGCTTTGGCCAGCCGGGCCCTGCATGATTCCCGCCACCAGTCGCAGTCATGATCCGGAGGGCTGTCATCGGGCCTGGTGGGTGGCTGGTAATCGCTGATAGGGGTTTGGCCGGGATATCCGACGCCGTCCGTAACGTGCATGCCGAGACTTGCCACCGTTGTTGCAGGCCAATCCGTTCGCCCTGCAAAGACTGCGATGCTAGAAACCTAACAAGATGACGCCACCCATGTCTTTATTGACGCGGACGCCGGAAATGATGACAGAGGCCGGGCTTTGGATCCCACGCCGGCAATGACCGCCGAATATCTATCAGTCGCGAGCATGTCGAGCCTCCCCGTGCGAACTGATCCTGATCGATGGCAACGACCATCGGTGGTTCGAGGAACGGGTGCCGGCCTGCACATTGTTGGTGTACGTGAACGACGCGACGAGCCGGCTGATGCATCTGCACTTTACGGCGACGGAATCTATCTACGTCGAGACAATGCGGGGGTGTCTGGAGCGATACGTGCGGCCGGTGGCGTTCTACAGCGACAAGTACAACGTGTTCCGCAGCTCGTACGCGGGCATGACCGGGGCAGAAGCGTGACGCAGGTTGGTCGGGCCATGTATAAACTGAATAACGACACGTTGTGCGCAAGCAGCGGTTCGCCCAAGGGGCGTCTCGAGCGTATGCATCTCATGCTGCAGGCCCGGCTCGTCAAGGCATTGAGATTACGCGGGATCAGCACGGTAGCCAACGCCAACGCTTCTACGCCCTCCCTCACCGCTACCTATAATGCTCGCTTCACGAAGCCGCCGCGCAGCGACTTCAATGCGCACCGGTCACTGCGGGACGACGAGAATCTGGATCGGTTGATGACCCGGCGCGAAACGCGCCGCGTATCGCGGTCGCCGACTGCGTTGTACGACTGCGTGCCGTATCCGCTGGACGATAAGCTGACCAACCGCAACCCGATGCACCGATATATCGACGTCTGGCAGTATCCGGACGGACGGGCGGATCGAAATACGAGCCAATGACGAGGTATCGCGATGCCACCTTTACGACAATCTGGTGGACTCGATCAAGGCGCGATCATCGAACACAAGCGCCCGAGTCGCGCGCTGAAGGTGGCTAAAGCGATCCAGGCACACACAGCGCGACGACCGGTGAATCTCAGGATCATCGTCACACGCCAATCGGTGGCTGCCGAGGTGGGCCAAAGCATCGCTGCCGGGTGCCAAGACACGGCCAGCGCCCACGGAAGCCGCTATCGAAGCAGCCATCCTGCAGGTCCCTTCGCAAACCCATCAAGCGGAATCGAATCAACGGTCCCCAAGACTCGCGGATGAACGGTAGCGCCCCTGCTGCTTCAAGCTCGGTGCTTCAACGCTGAATGACCGAAAGACCGATGAAACATGCGACATCTGTATTTAGCCGGCGCTGCAACCGCCGAATCCGGGGGTGAAAATTTTTACCACGAATACTTTGAAGCATTTCGAACATTCAGATTAAAAGTGCTCAAATATCCGGATCCGGAATCCTTGCCGACTGGATCACGACCAGCGTGTCCCCCGCCTCGATCCTGCACGGCGGATCCTCGTAGAACGAAAAAATCTTCCCGCACCGATCGAGCCCGACGACGATCGCACCCGGCACGACGTTCGTCATGCAGCCGATCTCTTGCGGCATGGCCTCGCGCTCCAGCAGCGTCGCGCGTCCGCGCGTCGACAGCATGTCGTTCACGAACGGCACGATGTAGCGGCTATGCACGGCGTCCGCGAGCAGCAGCGCGCCGATCTTCGTCGACGACACGATCACGTCCGCGCCCGCCTGCCGCAGTTGCCGCTGGTACAGGTTCTCCTGGATCCGCACGACGATCTTCGTGTCGGGCGCGATGCTGCGCACCGACAGCGTCAGCAGGATCGCGGTGGGATCGTCGGTCACCGAAATGATCACGGCCTTCGCCGAGCGCACCTGCGCCTGCTGCAGCAGGTCTTCGTGCGCGGGATCGCCGAGCAGCCCCGTCACGCCGAGCGACGTCGCGGCCTCGAGCGCCTGCTGCTGCGAATCGATCACGATGACCGTAGCCGGATCGACGCCGCTCTCGAGCAATTCGCGCACCGCGATCGAGCCCGACAACCCGTAACCGCACACGACGATGTGATCGGACAATTGCTTCTGCAGACGTTTCATGCGGAATTCCTCGACGACGCGCTGGATCACGAACTGATACGCCGTGCCCAGGAAAATGAACCAGATGACGATACGGATCGGCACGATGAAGAACGCATCGATCAGGCGCGCCCGCGCGGTGACGGGCACGATGTCGCCGTAGCCGACCGTCGCGACCGTGACCATCGTGAAGTACACGAGATCGGCGACGGTCATCGGCGTGCTCTTGGTCGAATCGCGCAACCCGTCGCGATCGAGATACAGCACGAGGAATGCGAGCATGCACAGCAGCACGACCGCACCGATACGGAACAGCAGCGTGCGGCGCGGCGACGTCGCCGGGCGCGTGAACAGCGTGCGCGTACGCGGCGCCTGCCACGGGTTGCGGGCGCGGCGCAGGCGGGAACGCAACGAGCGGCGCTGGGCGGAGGGTGAAGCCAACGGGGAAATCTCCTGAAGGATGCGGGCTCGATTCTACGATGGGTCGGCCGCGACCGGCCGACGTCATCACGACGATTCGTCCGTTACAACATACTGCGCGGCCGCACCATCGTCCCGTCGACGAAGCGCTGCGCGCGAAACGCCGACAGGTCGAGCGACGGCGCGCCCGTGTCGATCCATTCGGCAAGCAGCCGCCCGACGATCGGCCCCATCGCGAACCCGTGGCCGCAGAACCCCGTCGCAATCGCGAGCCCGGACGGCGTGCCCGGCGCATCGATCACCGGAATGCCGTCGGGCAGCACGTCGATCAGGCCGGCCCAGGCCTCGACGATCTGCACGTCCTTCAGCGCGGGGAAGATCGCCTTGAGTTTTGCGAGCGCACGCGGCGCATGTGCGCGATTCGGCTGCGGCTGCGGATCGCGCGGCTCGATCGGCCCGGTCGCACCGTTGATGCGGGCAAGCGCATCGCGCCAGGCAGCCCCGTTCACGTGCAGCCGGAATTTGTCGCGGTGCGACCAGAACTCCGGCCAGAACAGGCTCAACCCGCGCAGGTGGCCGAGCGTCAGGTCGACGTCGACCTGCATGTCGTCGGCGAGATTGATCGCGCCGTTCTTGCGCTGCCGGATACCGAGGCCGTGCCCCCAGACCGTCGACGCCGACACCGGCGGCACCACATTGGTGCGA
>NZ_JAAGPP010000050.1:0-52194 GCF_017104975.1 Burkholderia sp. Ac-20344 | reverse complement strand
GAGGTGTGGCGTGCGCTCGTGCGGCCCGCGGCGGTGCGGCGCGAGGAAGCCGCGCTGCGCGAGGAGGCGCGCGCGATCGTCGCCGGGTTCGGCGAGCGGCTGACGCCGCGCATCGATCATCCGGCGCACAGCCTGTCGTATGCGAACCGGCGGCGTGTGGAGATCGGCCGCGCGCTTGCGCTGCATCCGCGCCTGCTGCTGCTCGACGAACCGACGGCCGGGATGAACGAGACGGAGACGGCCGAGATGCTGCAACTGATCCAGTCGCTGAAGGCGCGCGGCCTGACGATCCTGCTGATCGAGCACAAGCTCGAACTCGTGATGCGCGTGTCCGATCGCGTGATGGTGCTCGACAACGGCGTGAAGATCGCCGAAGGCGCGCCGCGCGACGTGCGGCGCGACCCGCGCGTGATCGAGGCTTATCTCGGCCGCCGCCATGCGGGCGGTGCGCCGGCCGAGCGCACGACGCAGGCGGCCGCATGAGCGCCCTTTCTTCGAGACCCGATACGACGATGACCGACGCGCTGCTGAAACTCGAACACCTCGATACGTTCTACGGGCCGGTACAGGTGCACTTCGACGTGAACTTCGAAGTCGGCCGCGGGCAGATCGTCAGCCTGCTCGGCGGCAACGCGAGCGGCAAGTCGACGACGATGAAGCTGATTCTCGGGCTGATGCGGCCGAAGCGCGGCGTCGTGCGCTTCGACGGCGACGACGTGACCGCGCTCGCGACGCCGCAGCGCGTGCGGCGCGGGATCGCGGCCGTGCCCGAGGCGCGGCGGCTGTTCGGCGACATGAGCGTGCGCGAGAACCTGCTGATGGGCGCATACACGCGCGGCGACCGCACGGCAGTGGCGGAAGACTACGAGCGCGTGCTCGACCTGTTTCCGCGTGTGCGCGAGCGGTTGACGCAGCGCGCTGGCACGCTGTCGGGCGGCGAGCAGCAGATGCTTGCGATGGCGCGCGCGTTGATGGCGCGGCCGAAGCTGATCTGCATGGACGAGCCGACGATGGGGCTGTCGCCGCTCTACGTCGACAAGGTGCTCGAACTGATCGACGCGATCAACAAGCAGGGCGTGACCGTGTTCATGGTCGAGCAGAACGCGAGCCTCGCGCTGGAGATTGCGCACTATGGGTACGTGCTGCAGACGGGGCGCGTCGTGCTCGAAGGGCCTGCGAAGGCGCTGCTCGACGACGAGCGTGTGCGCGATGCGTATCTCGGTGGCGAGGCGGTGGCGGCGTAGCCGGCGTGGCTGATGGCGGCGCCAGGATGCGGGCATCGCGAAAGACCGCGATGTACACCGAATTGTCGGGTAGATTAGCGCTCAGTCACCGTCACTGCCATCGGGAGCGCCGCGCCATGTTGACCTACGCCCTTCAGAAAGCCGGCTACGCATTCGATCAACTCGATCCGCAAGGTGTGACCGACTATGCGTCGTTCGTCCGTGCATTCGACGCATTCCCGTGGGCGGCGCAGCATGCCGAATGGGACGACACGCAGGAAGGCCCGTTGCCGGCCCTCGTGCTGCAGCAGGCCGGCGATCGGCGGGAATTGTGGGTGACCGCGCTGAGCGGCGCGCATGCGGACGGCTTCCAGCTGAATGCCGTCTCCATGCGGATGAAGAAGGGGCTGTTCGGGATCGGCAAGGGGAAGCTGGAGCAGCAGGTCGACACGATCGACGTCGATTCGCGCGCGGACGTCGACACGTTGTGCCGTCTTTTCTGCGATCGTCAGTATGACGAGCTGGACCGGCTGGTCGCGCGGCACGCAGCGCGCAATCGCTTCGACGACGACAGCGACAGCGACGATTGATCGCCTGCCGCGCATGCGCATGCGCATGCGCCGGCGCAGGTTCGCCGGTTCATGCCTTTTCTGCTTCAGCCCCCTGCCGCGCGCGGAAACGTCAGCACCACAGCAAACCCGCCCGCCTCGGGAAACGCGAACCCGACGCGCCCGCCGTGCGCCTTCATCACTTCCTGCACGATCGCGAGCCCGAGGCCCGACCCCGTGCGCCGCTCGCTGCCGTCCGGTGCAATCCGCACGAACGGCTGCAGCGCGGCATCCCAGTGTTCGCGCGGAATCCCGCGGCCGTTGTCGGTGACGGTCAGCGTCACGCTATCGGCGGGGTTGCCCTGCGTCGCGACCGACACGACGATGTCGTCCGCATGACCGTGCAGCAGCGCGTTGTGCAGCACGTTCGACAGCGCTTCCTGCAGGCTGATCGCGTCGCCGTCGATCCAGGCGAGCGGCGCGTCGCTCGCGAACGCGACGGCGACATCGCGCTCGCCCGCGAGCGGAATCGTGCGGCCGAGCACGTCCTTCGCGAGCGCGACGAGTTCGACCGGTTGCAGCGGCACGGCCTCGGTACGATGAATCACCATCGCATGATTGAGCAACTGCCCGGTGAGCCGCCCGACGTCCGAGCTGGTCGCACGCAACGCATCGAGCCGCGCCGCGTGACGCGCGGGATCGGCTTCGCCGTCGAGCAGCTCGATCTGCGCGTCGAGCCGCGCGAGCGGCGTGCGCATCTGGTGCGCGGCGTCGGCGATGAAGCGCTGCATCGCGTTGATCCGCTCGGCCAGGCGATGCATCAGCCCATTGATCGACCCGATGATCGCGTCGATCTCGCTCGGCGTGTCGACGGCCACCGGCCGCAGGTCGGCCGGATCGCGCGCGGCGATGATCGTGCCGATCTGCGCGAGCGGGCGCAGCCCGCGCCGGATCGCGAGGCCGCTCGCGCCGATCGCCAGCACGCTCATCAGCAGGATCAGCGTCCACACCTTGAAACTCATGTCGTTCGTGAGCTGCTGGCGCGCGTGGGTGGTTTGCGCCACCGTCACGAGCGCCCAGCCCGGCGTGCTTTCCTCGGGCATGTAGCGTGCGATGGTCGCGGTGCGGATCCGGTGCCCCTGGTACATGCCGTTCGCGAACGCGGGGCCCTGTTTCGCGGCGGCGAGCGTCGCGGGGCTCGCGAGATCGCTGTAGCCGGCCACGACGACGCCGCGCGAATCGACCACCTTGTAGTAGACGAGGTCGTAGCGCGACAGCGTCGACAGCGCGGCCACCGGCGGATTCAGCGCGAGCACGCCGCCCTGCACGTAGAGGTTTTCCGCGACCTGGATCGATGCGCCGGCGAGCAACTGGTCGTACGCGCGTTCGGCCGCGACGCCCGCGTAGTAGCGCGCGATCGCCGCGAGCGCGAGCGCGCCGCTCGCGACGACGAGCGCGATGAACAGCAGCGTGCGCCCGAACAGCGTCTTCGGGAACCAGTCAGTGCGCGGCAATCTGATACCCCATCCCGCGCGCGGTACGGATCTCGACCGAGCTGCCCTGCAGCTTCTTGCGCACGCGTGTCACGTACTGCTCGACCGCGTTCGCGGTCGGCTCGTTGCCGAAGCTGAACAGCTGGTTCAGCAGTTCGTCCTTCGAGAAGATCCGCTGCGGGCGGCTCGCGAGGATTTCGAGCAGCGCGAATTCCTGGCGCGACAGCGACAGCGGCTGGCCGTCGAGTTCCGCGAGGCGGCTGCTGCGGTCGATCACGAGGCCGCCGAGCGTCAGCACGTCGTTCGCGTGGCCGCTGTTGCGGCGCAGGAGCGCCTGCACGCGCGCATCGAGCTCGCGGTAGTCGAACGGCTTCACCAGGTAGTCGTCGGCGCCGAGACCGAGGCCGCTCACGCGGTCGTCGATCGCCGAGCGCGCGGTGACGAGCAGCACGGGCGTCGTGCTGCCCGACGCGCGCAGGTGGCGCAATACGGTGAAGCCGTCCATGCCGGGCAGGTTCGCGTCGAGCACGACGAGGTCGAAGCGCTCGACGCGCAGCAGCCCGTGCGCGGTCGCGCCGTCGGTCTCGAGATCGACGGCATGGCCGAGCCGCGCCAGGCGGCTGCGGATCGCCGCGCCGATTTCGGCATCGTCCTCCACGACGAGAATGCGCATGGTGCCGTTTCGCAGGTGAGTGGGTTAGGGGTTTTCCCGGGGCCGGGATGTCAGCATTTTCTCAGACTCGGTCGATAACCTGTGTCGAGCCGGAAGTTGCAAGGACGGCCATTAATACCAGAACCACAGGAGACGGCAACATGCAGCAGCAAACGGGCGCGACGAACGCGCGGCGCAGCGCGCCGCCGGCCTGCGCTCGCCGGTGCGGCGAAGCGGGCCGCAGCCGCATGGCGGCCGATGCGATGGCGTTCGCGGCTCATCCCGCGCGTGCCGGGAAGGCCGGCGCATGACGACGTCGCCGCGCCGCCGCGCCTTGATCGCCGCCGGGCTCGGCGTGCTGGCCGCGCCGTCGCTCGTGCGCGCAACGCCGCGCACGGTGCGGATTTCCAAAGGCTACGGCGTGCTGTACCTGCCGCTGCTCGTGATGGAGAAGCAGCGGCTGTTCGAGCGGCACGCCGCGCGCCACGGCGTGCGCGACGTCGCGGTCGACTGGGTGCTGCTCGACGGCGGCAATTCCGTCAACGACGCGATGATGGCCGGCACGCTCGATTTCGCGGGTGCCGGCGCACCGGGCTTCATCGAGCTGTGGGCCCGGGCGCGCGGCATTCCGAATGTCGAGGTGATCGGCATCAGCGGGCTGTCGACCACGTCGCTGTCGCTGAACGCGAACCGGCCGGGCCTCGTGTCGCTGCGCGACTTCACGCCGTCCGACCGGATCGCGGTGCCGGGCATCCGCACGTCGCTGTCGGCGGTCGTGCTGCAGATGGTCGCGAGCCGGCAGCTCGGCCCGAAGCATTTCGCGCAGCTCGATTCGATCACCGTGAACCTGCCGCATCCGCAGGCGATGCAGGCGCTGATCCGCCGCGAGAACGGCGTCACCGCGCACTTCACGTCGCCGCCGTTCTCGACGCTCGAGCTGCGGCAGCCGGGCATTCACCGCGTCGTGAATTCGGTCGACGTGCTCGGCCCGATGACGCTCGACGTCGTGTTCGCACCGAAGCGGCTCGTCGATACGGAGCCCGCGCTGGCCATCGCGTTCCTCGGCGCGCTCGACGAGGCGAACCGCCTGATCGCGCAGGACCCGCGCGCGGCGGCTGCGCTCTATGCAGCCTCGTCGGGCGTCGGCGTGTCGCACGACGACGTGATGCGGATGCTCGCCGCACCCGACACGCGCTTCTCGGTGCTGCCGAACCAGCTGATGGACTACGTCGAATTCCTGTACCTGGCCGGCACGATCAAGGCGAAGCCGCGCGCATGGCACGAGATGTTCGCGCCGATGCTCGACGCCTACCGGTCGGGCTGAGGCCGCCACAGACCCTTTCATCGAAACACGCTGCGCCCGTGCGTTCGTCGCGCACGGTGCCGATTCACCCGATACGTAACCAATACGCAACCGCTATGCAACCGCTATGCAACCGATTCACGCAAGGAGCCTGAAGTGAACGCCACCGAAACCCTGGACCCCGCGTCCGCCGAAGAGCAGCGCATCATGTCGAAGATGGCGCGGCGCCTGCTGCCCATCCTCGTCGTGATGTTCCTGATCGCGTTCATCGACCGGCAGAACGTCGGCTTCGCGAAGCTGCAGATGGTGCACAGCCTCGGCATGACGGAAGCCGCGTTCGGGCTCGCGTCGTCGCTGTTCTTCATCGGCTACCTGCTGTTCGAGGTGCCGAGCACGCTCGCGCTGCATCGCTACGGCGCGCGCGTGTGGCTCGCGCGGATCATGCTGACGTGGGGGCTCATCACGGTGCTGATGGGCTTCACGACGTCGATGCCCGCGTTCTGCGCGCTGCGCTTCGTGCTCGGCATCGCCGAGGCCGGCTTCTATCCGGGCGTGATCTATTACCTGACGCTGTGGTTTCCGCAGAGCTATCGCGCGAAGGTGCTCGGCATCTTCACGCTCGGCAGCGCGCTCGCGAACATGCTCGGCTCGCTGGTCGGCGGCGTGCTGCTGGGCCTGAACGGCGTGTGGGGGCTTGCGGGCTGGCAGTGGGTGTTCGTGGCGACGGGCATCCCGGCGGTGATCGTCGCGATCGTCGTGTTCCGCGTGCTGCCCGCATCGGTGCGCGACGCCCGTTTCCTGGACGAGCGCGAGAAGCAGGTCGTCGAGGCCGCGCTCGAACGCGAGAAGCCTGCGCAGGCCGAGCACGGCCAGCCGTGGAAGGCGCTGCTCGATCCGCGCGTGATGCTGTTCGCGGCGACCTACATGCTGATGTCGACGTCGCTGTACGGTGTCACGTACTGGCTGCCGACGCTCGTGAAGTCGTTCGGCGTGTCGAGCAGCACGAACGGCTTCCTGAGCATGCTGCCGTGGGCGCTCGCGGTGGTGCTGCTGGTGTGGCTGCCGGCGAAGCTGCGCCGCGCGAAGAGCATCCTGCGCACGATCGCGATCGTCGCGGCGCTCGGAGCGCTGGGTTTCCTGCTGAGCCTCGTGCTGCCGTCGACGCCGCTGCGCTTCATCGCACTGGTGTTGGGCGGGGCATGCATCCCGCTGCTGTATCCGTGCTTCTGGTCGATGCCGCCGCGCTACTTCACCGGCGCGCGGGCGGCGGCGAGCGTCGCGGCGATCAACTCGATCGGCAACCTCGGCGGCTTCTTCAGCCAGAACCTGATGCCGTTTGCCGGCAAGGTGACGGGCACCGCGTTCGGGCCGATGATCGTGCCGATCGTGTGCCTCGCGCTGCTCGGGATCGGCGCGCTGGTCGCGTGGACGCGCTCGGAGCGGGGGATGGTGGCGGCGCGGGCGTGACGGAGCGCGGCGTTACCGCCTCATCAACCGGTTCCCGACGAACGAGGAGTTGGCCGATGCGTGCGTGTTCGACAGCAGGTACTTGAGCGCGTGGATGTCGGGGGCGGTCGTCGTGAAGCGGTTGTCGCCGTCGAAGATGAAGTCCCACGTGACGATGCCGCGGCTGGTGCCGGGATCGCCCACGTGGATCGCCTTCAGCGATGCAAGCGGATACGCGCGCTCGTGCCAGTCGAACAGGTGCCGCACGTAGAGGTGATCCGGTGTGACGATTTCGTAGCGCCGCAGGAAGGGCGTCGCGATGAGAAGAAGCACCGTCGTGAAGATCAGCCACGAGCGGGCGCCGCGCCACAGCACGGCCCGCGCCGACGGGCGGCCGCGCACCATGACGCGGTAGCGCGCGTAGGCGGGCTGCGCGATGAGCGCGGTGCCGAGCCACCAGGCGATCGCGATGAACCCGAGCGGCACGTTCATGAACGGCACCGAGAACGCGCCGACGAAGCTCGTCGGAAAATCCAGGAGCCGGGCGGTCGATACGAACCCGAGCCCGATGTCGCTGCCGGCCGGATGCGGGATGAACGCGGCGGTCGTCAGGGCCTGCAGCGCGAGCAGGTTGCGCGTGGCCTGGCATCGCGCGACGAGGCGCGGCGAACCGGCGAATACATCGATGCCGCACTTGTCCTGGCAGAACTCGAGCGCATGCTGAAAGCGGCGCGCGTGACGAAGGCCGTCGATTGAAGCGTCGGGATCCGGCTTGTATTTCACCGGGCAGGCCGCGATTGCCGCCGTTCGACACCCGCGCGCACCACAGCCTTCGCCCAACTACCCGCGCGGCCCCCCATCCCCGCCATGCGCGACCTTGATCTGCGCAGGCGACAGCGGAATCTCCACCTCGACCGTCGTCCCTTCGCCGAGCGTCGTCGCGATCCGCAGCGTACCGCCCACGAGATACGCGCGCTCCCGTAACCCGACCAGCCCGAACGATCCCGACTTGCGCGGCACGCCGGGATCGAAGCCCGCGCCGTCGTCGCGAATCGTCAGCTCGATCGCATGGTTCGCATGCACGAGTTCGACGGTCGCATGCTTCGCGGCCGCATGCCGCGCGACGTTCGCGAGCGCTTCCTGCGCGATGCGGAACACCGCAGTCGCGTACGGCTCGTCGAGTTGCAGCTCGGGCGGGTCGACGTGCAGCGCGCATTCGATGCCGTGACGGTGCCGGAAATCCTCCACGAGCCATTGCATCGCCGCGGCGAAGCCGAGATCGTCGAGCATCAGCGGGCGCAGGTCCGACGCAATGCGGCGCGTCGCGGCCACCGCGCCGCGCGCCAGCGCGTGCATCGCCGCGATCTTGCGCGCCAGTTGCGCATCGTCCTGCGGCACGCGGTCGATCAGCCATTCGAGATCGTTCTTCAGCGTTGCGAGCGTCTGCGCGAGTTCGTCGTGCAGCTCGCGCGCGATGCGGCGCTGCTCGGCTTCGCGTGCGCTCGCGCTGATCGCGGCGATCTCGCGCAACTCCTCGCGCGACGCCTGCAGCGCCCGCTCCGCGCGCACGCGGTCCTCGACTTCGCGCCGCAGGTCGCGGTTCGACGCGCTCAGTTGCGCGGTGCGCGCGGCGACGCGCTGTTCGAGCCGTTCGTTCGCGTCGTTCAGCTGCGCACTCTTCTGCACGACGAGCAGATGCTGGTAGCGCGCGCCGGCCAGCGCGCGCACCGTCTGCGCATGCAGCCGGCCGTTCTCGAACAGCATCGCGAACAGCACGACGCCGGACGCGACGAGGCCGTACGCGCGCCCCGCGTAGAAGCCGAGATCGTAGCGCCCGTGATTCAGCATCGACGACAGCGCGATGTCGAACAGCCACGCGACGAGCACCGTCATCACCCACAGGTCGAGCACGGAATGGCGCCGCCGCCGCTGCCACATCAGCATCAGCGCCACCAGGTTCAGCCCCCAGACGACCGTGATCGCGTTCGTCATCGTCGCGGCCATCCGGTTGCCGTTCATGATGCGCGGCAGCCGGTCGTGGCCGGCCGTCGCGAGCAGCGCGAGCGCGACCGTCGCGCCGACCGCGGCCGCGATGCACAGCACCACGGGAATCGCCGCACGGCGCTGCGGGGCGGGGATCGGGTCCGTGGCACGCGATGTCGCGCGCAGCAGCGCGTACGCGGCGACCGCCAGCGGAAAGCCGCCGTGCCAGAACAGGTACAGCCAGGCGGTGGTCTGGTCGCCGGCGCCGAGCAGGCCGGTCGGCGCGAACAGCCCGGGAAAGGTCAGCATGTGGGTGCCGGCCATGAAGCCCGTGAACAGGTAGCCGCCCGCGAGCACGAGCAGCGGCTTCTCGCGCAGGATCGCGTACTGGCCGAGCAGCAGGCCGGCCGTCACCATGTCGTTGACGACGATCGCCGACTGGTACACGGGGATGAACGCCCAGCCCGGCGCCAGCGGCCTGCCCGCGAACGGCGCCAGCGCGGCGAAGATCACGGCGGACACGAGCACGGTCGCGAGCGCGAGCCGCCGCTCGCGCCGGCCCGGCGGCAGCGACGACATGAACAGGCGCGACGCGTCCGGGTGGTCGTCGTCCGCGGGCGAGGGCGGGGAGTGGGCGGCGGCCGTCATGCGTCGCCGCCGAGGTCGAGGTCGTGGTGAAGCGCGGCGCGATATTTAGGTGCGTAACCGCGCGATAAATTCGGGGCAGCTTTCTTTGTGATAGATGGAAAGAAATTGCAGATTCACACGCCGGCCGGCGGAAAGACCAACACGAGCACTGACCATCCCATGTCCGGATTCGCGGCCGGCTGCCGCCCGATGCCCGGGTTAACCTGAACGACGACGTTGGTACAATCGCGCGAATTCGACTTCAGGACACGGTGCGATGAGCAGAAACGAACGGCTGCACGAACTAGATAGCCTCCGGGGATTGGCCGCGATCGGGGTGATCGCCTGGCATTACACGAACCACTTTCGTGCGTCTCCGTTTCCTACGCTGATGGCCCCGTTCTACGGTCACGGGCTTCTGCTGGTCGACTTCTTCTTCGTGCTGTCTGGGTTCGTGCTCGCACGCACCTACTGGAATGGAGGACGTTCGACGAATTTCTCGGCGAATCTCCGCGATCGGATCGCGCGCCTATATCCGCTGCACTTTGTCATGCTGTGCCTTGTCGCAGTCATGCAATGGGTATTGGTTCACCACCTCAATTCACCACCATTTGTCTACACGAGTAACGACACGCGAGAATTTGTCCTAAACGTGCTGCTGCTAAACAGAACCGGGCTTGAGCGCGGGTTCTCGTTCAACGCTCCGTCCTGGTCAATCTCTGCTGAGTTCGTCGTGAACATTGCATTCTTGGCCGTCATTTTGGCTCGTAGAAGGGCAGCGGTTGTTCTCATGGCCGTTGGATTCGGACTCGCGCTCGTAGCCGTGTTACGTAACGGCCTGATAAGCAATGCGACCTTCATCGGCGTCGACAACGATATCTTCAGAGCAACGTTCGGATTCTGTATCGGAGTCGCCCTGTTCCGCATCAACTCAGCGCTCGATGATGTTGCAATTTCGAAATTTGCCTACGACATCCTTGCTGCCGCATCGATTGCGTGCTTCCTGTACTACTGCGCGAGTTCGAAATTTGCGAGCGGCCTGGACCTTGCGATTACGTTGATTCTCTTTCCCACGCTGATCATCGGCGCGATGCGTGGCGTCGTCGTCAACACAGCGCTTAGGCTTCCTCCGCTCGTGTTTCTCGGCACCATTTCATATTCGATCTACTTGGTGCATTTTCCCGTGCAACTCGCCACACACATCGTAGGAATCGCGTCTGGACACGAGCTACCCTATAACAGCCGGGGCTTCTTCGTTGCATTTTTTGTCATTACCATCGTGTTGTCATGGGTAACCTACCGGACCATTGAGTTGCCCGGTAAAAGTCTGTTGAGGAAGCTCTTGGGCTGCCGGAACCGAGCTACGACAGCCCATCAAAGCTAGGATGCAGTCGGGGCCGGAAGACCACACTCCGCGCCCCCAACTACGGCGAAGAACGTCGCCCAGCGCTTGTCGCTCGTGTCGACCGTCCCGAGGTTCGCATACGCCTCCTCGTTCTGAGGCCCATTGAAATATGCGGATATCACGGTCTCGGTGGCGTCAGTAAATTGGACATTGATTTTTGCCATTTCCGTCCTCAAATTTCGTAACCACCGATCACGACATAACCGCTGCCAAACGTGCCACTGGATAACAGCGATTGCCAGTAGAACGTCTGCCGCGTGATGATCGGCATGTTGTTGAAAGGCGCATTCCCTGCCGATCCGCCCCCGCTCGACGCACTTGACGCTATCTGCTGAGAACCCATGGTGCTCGCGGTCGGGCTAATGGTGGTTTGGGCCCCCAGGGCCGAAGTCGTGGATATGTTAAGGTTTCCCGATATGGCCCTCGCGTTCAGTGGAATGATTGACGACGCATTGACTGCGGTAAAGCTAGTAACTTGAGAACTCGAGCTAACGGCAATGACGTTCGAAATTGAAATCCTGCGATCTATTTGGTAACCGACGACAAACTGTCCACTGCCGTTCGTTGGCCACACGCTCACGAGAGCGCTTGCCTTCATGCCAGCAGGCATATTCGCGCCACCATATACTTCCGGCGCCTTTGCGTTCGTCGCATTCGTTGCCAAGAGAGCCGATGCACCGGTCGTGGGGTTGTAGATCGCGTAGATCGCGACATAGCCATTTACCGGTGCCGCACCGGTATCCATGCCCCCCGGGCTACCGCTCGCCGCAATATTGATCGAATTGTTGAAGTTCGCAAGGCGGATTGGTGCGCCGCCGAGTGCCGTTTCTAGGACAACCTCATCCGCGGTAAATGTAGCAGTCGAACTCGCTGCCGTGACGGACATTTGCCCATTTCGCGTCGATCCAACCACTCCACCCACGGAATTAGCGAAAGCCGTCGTAGCGAGACTCGTGCTGCTGTCGCCAGCGGTCGGGGTTGCCGCCTTTGCAATCCCACCTACCTGCAGAGCTGACGAGCCATCGTCGGCAACGGTGTTTACAAGCAAGCGCTGCGTCTTTTTCAGCATTGCGGTGCCGCCGATCGGCCACCATTGCGAGCCGTTCGTGACCACAACTAGCGATTCGCCGAGCGTCAGATTAATCGACGTTCCGACGATCGAAATCACGTCGCCCCCAGCGGCAGCAACGGTCGCATAGCCGGCGGCGGCGCCACCGTCATTGACGATCAATATTCCCTGACCATTCACCCCAGAATTTGCAGGAGGAAGCGTGATGGTCGGCGTTCCACCCGTCACGACCACTGCCTGGCCGAATGCCGACGCATTAAGCGTTGTGCTTGCGCTTACGCCAGTCGTCGTCGTGACTCCTTGCAACCAGCTTTTGACAAACAACGTCGTCGCGAGTCTCGCGCTGCCGTCAGGAAGCGAGGGGGTCTGGGCGCTCGGACTCCGCGTGTAGTGGCTGACGACGGTCCAGTTTGACGCATCGGAAACGAGTTCGATCGTCGCACCGACATCGAGTGAGATCGTTGAGGACGCAGCTGCTTGGTTGTAGATGCTCGCGGAAGGCGTATAAATCGTCACTGCCGTACCGTTCGACGTGACGTTTGTCACCGTGTATCTGAGATTGCTCGTAGCCGGAGACGGCAGCGTAATCGTCGTCGGGCCGGCGCCACCAGCCTCGACCCACGATCCAGTGTCCGCTGCCACGAGATTCGACGAGCCATTGAAGTACTTGCGAGTTTGGAAGTTGCCGCCGGCTTTCTGCACAAATTCAGTGGTCGCGAGCGATGTGCTGCTATCGAACTGCGACGCGGTCAACCCCTTGACGTTGGCGAACTGGATAGCCGCCGTTCCGCCCGAAATATCCCATTCAGCACCACCGTTCCGGTTCACGACTCGGAGACTGTCGCCAACTTGCAGCGTTACCGGCTGCTTTGCTCCTCCATCCCAAAGGATGTCACTCCCTTGCGTGGTGACACTGATGGGGCCGCTACCGTGGTTGAAAAATTCCATCGCGGCACCACCGGCACCCATGGTCGAGCCGAGCGGCAGGGTCAGGACGCCGCCAGACGAGCCATACCATTGAATCGCGAATCCTGCGGTGGCTGCGGTTAGCGTGGTATTGGTGTTGTATGCCGCGAATCCGGAGAAGCTGCCGAGCGCGCGCAGCACGAATGCCGTCGTCGCGAGCCTGGGGCCGTTGTCGAACTGAGCTGGCGTAGTCCCTTTCGGTATGCCAGTAAAAACGGGAGAGTCGACCGGAGCCTTCAACCCAAGCTGATTCATGATCGTCGTCGCGAACTGCGGATCGTTGCCGAGCGCATCGGCCAACTCCTTCAACGTATCGAGCGTCTGCGGCGACTGGCCGACGAGCGCGGCGAGCTTCGCCGCAAGATCCGACTTCGTTGCGTACTGTGTATGCGGATCGGCCGCGGCGATGTGCTGCGCGAGGCCCGTCTGCGACTGCTCGACCTGGGCCTTCAGATAACGCGTGCGGCCGCCGAGTTGCTTCGCTTGCCTGTTCGAAACAGCGTCCGGACCGCCGTCGACCGGATCGGCCTCTTCGATTTGATACAGGTCTTCTTCCCATTGGGAAGATTCGACGAGTTTGCCCATTAACTGCTCCCGTGGTTGTACTGTCCGTCGTAGTGGGCGACGCTGTTGTAGCGCACCGGCACGCGACGGTATTCGAGACTGGCGAGTACGCAGCGCGCCGGCGCGAAGGCGGCCAACGTAGTGCGCAACAACGCCGCTTGATCATTGGTGATAGCGCGATCGAGCAGGATGACCCTGTAGGCCGCCCACAAACCATTGCCTCCATACACCATCACGCCGTCGTAGCGGCTTTTGCCGTCGTAGTAGGCGCGCCCGATGCCCTCAATGAGTTCGACCTCGCCGAACCCCAGGCGCCGGATCACCTCCCTGACCGCCCAAGGTGTGCCTTTGTAGCGATGCAGTTCGATCGCCCCCTTGATCAGCGCGCGCTTGGCGTCCTCGGACCCGGCAAGACTCCAACCGTCCTCGCCCATGACGGAGAACTGGTCCGCGAGGAACGGCAAGGCGGACGCGTCGACGCCGTCGATCAGGTAGACCAGGAGCGGCGACAGGTCGATGTTGTCGAGCCGCTCGGTCAATTGCGCGAGCGCCCTGAATCGCGCGTCTTTCGCCAGCGCAGGCGGTAACAGCAGGTCAGCCATTTGCCACTCCGATTGGCACGACGTTGACGCTCGCACAGCGCGCCCACTCGCTGCCAGTCAGCACGCGCAGCGCGAGGCCCGGCAGGTCCACGTCGTACACACCTTGAACCTGTACGGCGCGACTGAGCTGGCGCGGGACGATGTCGCGGCCGAGGCCGGCCGCACGGTCAGTGCGATAGGTTTCCGCGGCGGTACGCGCCTGCGCAATCGTCGTAGTAGCGTCGGCATCCTTGTACAGCGTCAGGCGCACGTCGATCGCGTAGTCGACAGGCGTCGGCGATCGGACGTCGACGTAGTCTGTCAGCGGCCGCTTGCGCTCGTCATCGAGGTTATCCTGAACCAATTGAAGGATTGCGTCGCTCGGCAGCCCCGTGTCGACGAGCGGATAGACCTGGACGCTACCGGGCGGCACGCCGTTGACAGAAACCAGCCGGCCGTCGCGCATTTCCATCTCCGGGCCGATCACACCAACGTCCACGATCGATTGGTGCGCGCTCTTCGCGTGGAAAACGTACGCGAGCCGGGAGCCTGCCGTGCTGAACGCCTCGGGCGCCAGCTTGATGCGCTCGCGCAGGCGATCACTGTCTTCCTCCTCATACCCGTCCGTGCTGACCGTGGTGTTGGAAACCGTCACGTCGACGTCGCCCAGGTCGTCGACGAGCGAGCCGAGTTGACCTGGCTGCCAGCCGTTGCCGACCGAACCAGCCGTCTCACAGGTCGCGGCCGCGTCGATCGACAACTGTCCGGCGACGAGCGTCACGTCGACGTCGGTCGCAAACGAAACTGCACCGTCGCTCGTCTCGACACGCGTGCCGGCCGCGATCAGCAGATTCGACGGCTGCGCCTCTTCGACCGAGAACCGGATCGTCGTCTTCGCGGGCTGCGCCGGCAGTCGGGTCACGCCGACCAGCTCGCCAAGGTAGTCGATCATGGGAGCGCGCGCGAACGCGACAAGGTTCTGCTTCGCGGCTTCCTGGATGCCGACGCGCACGAGGGTCTCGCGGTAGGCAATGATGTCGACCAGGACGCGCTCGACCTGCGCCGGATACAGCGTTTTACCGGTGCGCGCCTCGTAGTCGGCCACGATCTCGGCCGTAATGACCTCAGGATCGCGGGCGACGAAATCCGGTTCATCGAGCGTCATCGCGGCACCTCCGTCTCACGGATCACGCCGTCAGCAAGGCGCCACTGCACACGGATCGTTTCCCGCGACTCGACGATCGACGGGATGACGCGCACGACCTCGCAACGCGGTTCCCAGCGACGGATTGCGTCGACCGATTCACGCACGACATACGGCGTGGCGCGGTCGATCGGCATGTCGAGGTACAGATAGAGCTTGGAGCCGAACTCAGGGCGATGCGGGTCGCTGCCCTGGGGAGTTCCGAGAATCAGGCGGATCGCCTGATCGATGTCGTCCACGCCCTCAACCACGCCGTCGCGGTTAAGGGCGGGTTGCCAGTGGACAGAGGTGATTTCGGAGAGCTGGGTCATGCGGCCATGTTGCCGCGCGACCAGTCGGAGGGATATTAAAGCCGGCTAAAAGCTCAGTGGCTGTGGTGATTCGAGTTACCGCCAGCATCCATGATGGTGCCGGTCGCGCTCACGTTACCGTCGATCGTCACATTGCCAGTCAACGCGGCACCGTCGCCGCCCGATCCGGCCATGCCGCCCAGGTAGGTCAGCTTGCCCTTGACCGTCACGTTACGCGTGAACTCCGCCTCCGGCACGTCGACGGTCACCTTGTCGGCCGCGCGCAGCACGATTTCCGACTTCGAGTCCACGATCACGGCCTGCATGCCCGAACACGTCAGCGTGTGGGTCGCGCGATCGTACTCGAGCACCGCGCCATCCTTGAAGCGGACGACAAACTTGTTCGGGTCGGTGACGGGTGGCCGGTCGGCGTCCGAGTAGATGGCGCCGAGAATGACGCCGTCCTCGCACCGGCTGTCCAGGAGCACGGCGACTTGCTCGCCGTTATCGTAGGTCCAGCAAGCCTGATCGGCCAAGGTCTTCGGGTATGCGATCGGCAACCACATGGTCCGCATGTTGCCGAGGTCGGTCAGCCGCACGCGCGCGAAGCCGGGTTTCGACGCGCTGACCGTGCCGAACTTGATCGTCGCGCCGAACTCGTCGAGGGTATCGCTCATTTTTTCTTGCCTTTCGCCGCGACGGGCGTCGTCCCCACGACACCGACGTCACCCTTTGCCGTGACGCCGTAGACTTGGAGCCCTTTCGTGGATTTTTTCGCGGTGCCGCCGCCTTTGCCAGCCTGGACGGCAATCGCCGAGCGCTTCAGCTCGACTTCGGTTTGGTAGCCGCCGCCGCGATCAAGGCGATGGCGCGCCGACTCGATCAGGTATTTGCCGGATAGTTTGCCGAGTTCGAGCAGCTCGATCGATGCGCCGGCGGCCAGCTTCGTGTCGCCGGTCATTTCAACTGAACCGCCCGTTTGCTTAAGGTTCGCCTGGTCGAGCGCCGCACGCGCCTTCGTCTGTAGCGTTGCCTTGGATCCGGCCCGTGCGGACAGCCGCAGCGTGTCGCCGCTTGTCGATTGACCGGACTGCTTCCGCTTGCCCGCGGCCGCCTCCGACTGACCGACCACGCCCACCGAGTCACCAGTCACGCCGTAGACGACGAGCTTCTTCGTTTTCGGGTTGTGGTAGCCGACTTTGGCCTGCGCATAGACGTCCTTGATCTTGTCGCGCAGGCGGATCGATTTCAGGTCAGCGCGCTTGAACTGAAGGACCGCGTCCGATCCCCTCAGGTCGGCGAGTTCGCTAAAGATGAGCTTGCTGCCTGAGATCTTGAACGCATACCCGTACTCACGCGCAAGCCGCGTCAGGAACGCAACATCCTGTTCCTGATACTGCGTGACGCGGTCAATGCGGATGTCCCGAATGCGTCCGGTGAGCGTCAGGTGATTCCGCTTGGCGACGCGCGCCGCGATCGTCGCCAGCGTCGTGTGTTCGTATGCCTTGGCCTTGCGGCTTCGAACCGACGCCTTCACGCCCGTGCCGAGCCCGTGGATCGTGACAGTCGAGGGCGGATCGTCGAAGCCAATCTCATCGATCTCGAAGCGGCCGCATGCGAGCAACGGCGCGCCCGTATAGCCGATCTTCAGCGTCAGCGCGTCACCTTTGCCCGGATACCAGGCGTCCAGCCATCGGCCGTCGACGTCTTCGAGCACAACCTCGATCTCGTCAGATTGCCCGGACAGAAAGTTGGTGTACGACACCGATACCACGTAAGGCGCGATGTCGTTGGTGATGTTCTTCTGCTCGTACACGAGCGTGAAGGTCGGTTCAGGAACGTCGGCGACCGACGTCGGGGTGTCGACTACCGCATCCACGGCGGAAGCTCCTCATCGGGCACGTCGTCGGCGGCGACGACAGGAATCGACAGCGCGACGCCGCTCGCGAGCACGGCCGTGATCGGCACGCTCGGGTTCGCGGCGATGATCCGCTCGTACGCGAACGGGTCGCCGTAATAGCGGTACGCGATTTGATCCCACCGCTCGCCTTCGGTTGTGATGTGGGTCAGAAACATCAAATCCTCCGCGTCGCGACTTGTGCGGCCAGTTTGCTGAGACTCGGTGCGACAGAACTCAGCGCGCCGGTCGCCGTCGCGAGCTGGCCGGCCGCGTGGTCGATCGCGCCCGTAATCGTGCCGATCGTTGCATTCGCCAAGGGGCCTTGCGCCGATCGAACGGCGTCCAGCGCAGTACTGCTGGCGCGCAGGATGCCGGCGGCTTCGGGGATTTGGTCGGTGAGCGACCCGAGTGCCGGCGACAGCTTCGCCAGCGGCTCCGCGGCTTGCTTGAGGTTGGTCAGCACGCTCGAGGAGCGACCCAACGCCGAGAGCGGATCGTCTTTCAGCTTCTGGACGACCTTGACCGCGTCGACGGCTACGCGCATCGCGGACTGCGCCTGGTTCGCCCAGGTCACGGCCTGCTGGATCGTGCCGCGCGCGGTGGCCACCGCCGACGTGACGCTGGAGACAGCCTGCGCGGCCGCCGGCGGCACCTTGGGTTGTACGGCCGGCGGCTTGAGCGGGTTTTTCTTGTCGCCGACGAACTCGCGCAGGGTGATCTGCGCATCGAGGGACAGCACGGTTCCCGACGTGTCGGTCTGTTTGCTGGTCGACTGAACCTCGGTCAGCACAAACCAGCCCTTGTAATCGCCGTTGCCGAACACAAGCGCCATGGCCTGTTTCGCGCTCACCGCCGCGCGCAGCTTCGCCAGCTCGGCTTCCGGGTCGCAGTACCAGTAGTGAAACGACAGCGCGATCCGGATCTCGTCGAGCTTGTCGCCCATGCGCTGCAACCGCGGCTTGCCCTGCAGCAGCGCGTGTTCGGCGTAGTCTGCGCCGAAGGTCGCGTCGAACCCGTCGAAGTAGCCGATCAGGTCGAACTCGATATCGCCAAGAATTGCGAACACGTTATCCCCCGTATGAGCGGCGCGCGCGCTTCGCGAGCAGGTCGTCGAGCATGCGTTCGAGATCGCGCAGCGACAGGTTGAGCCCTTGCGTCACCTGATCCTTCACACCTTCGGGCGAACCGCCCTGAACCGTAATCGTCGGCGAGAAGTGAACCGTGATCCCAGAGCCGGCTACCGATGCGCCGGCCGGCGAGCCGCCGCGAGCTGCATTGATGCGTTGCATGGATGCAGCGGCGGCGGCCTGCGTCGCCATGCCTGCGGCCGCGCGCGCGGCGACCGCCGACGAGCGTCCGATGCCGATCGCGGCGCCCTGGGCGATGTTGTCGCCGAAGCCCATGAATACACGGGACGGCGACTTGATCCCCAGCGTGTTCGCGAACCACGCCTTCACGTTGCCGCCGAATTCGACCAGCGTGTTTTTCGCGGAGGTGAAGCGATTCCGAATGCCGTTGACCAGGCCGTCGATCAGGTGCGAGCCGAAATCGGTGAAGGTTTTCGGGAGGCCAATGCCGAACCACCCGAGCACGCCCGCGAACGCGCGATAAAACAGGCCGAGCGGCGACCAGTTGATGATCAGGCGCATCACACTACCGATCCCGCCCGCGAACGCAGTACGAATCGAGTTCCAGATGCCCCCGAAGAACTGCTTGATCGGCGTCCAGTAGCGGTAGATGAGGTACGCGCCCACCGCGATCGCGGTAATCGCGATGCCGATCGGATTGAGCATCAGCGCACGCCCGAGCCAAAGCACCGTACGACCAGCGAGCAGCAGTCCCTGAACAAGGCCCCCGCCCAGGACACGGCCCAACATCAACGCTCCTCGTGCCAAAAAGCCAAAGAACGATAGCGCCTGCGTGCCGAGTCCCTTGGTGAGCCACCACATCGCTTGACTGACCAACTTCAGCGGCCCGAGAACCGTCATGATGAGACCTTGACCGAATGGGATCAGCGCGCGGCCGACAACCAGTGCGCCGCGCCCGAATCCCATAAACAGACTCCCTGCGCGTCCGACTGCGGCCGCGAGCTTGCCGGCCGCGCCGGCGCCCATGCCGAAAATCTGGAACACGGTGGACAGGCGCGAACCGCCACCGGCCCAGAGCGCGCGAAACAGCGTCCACTTCGCCCCGACCGTCGTCAATGCCGTGCTGACCATGTTCAGCGGCGACTTGACGAAGAAATTCAGGCCCCAGCCGGCCGCGAGCGTCGCGACCTTCATGCCGATCACGGCCGTTGCGAAACCGACCACGCCGCGGATCAGGCCCGGATGGGCCGCCGCGAACTGCGCGGTGCGCTGAATCAGCGGCGTGACCGTGTTCATCAGGTCCGTGAGCGACGGCAGCAGCGCGCGGCCGACCGTGATCCCGAGGTCGGCAATCTGGGTCTGAAACCGCCCCCATGCGACGGTCGCCAGCTCCGCGCGGCGCGCGTAGTCCTGGTCGATCGTGTTCAGCGCCTGGGCGCCGCCCATGTCTTTCTTGTTCTGCTGGTATTTGTCCCAGCCTTGGCGCATCGCGAGCAGGTGGTTGATGGTCTGGATGTCCTGGAAGACTTCGTTCAGGCCGAAACTCTCCATCAGCTTGCGCTGTGCCTCTTCATCGCCCTTGGCGCCGGCGGCTTTCCATTGCTTCATGAACGCGTCGCCACGCGACGCGATGAACTTCTGCGCGATCTGCAACGAGCCCTCGTAGCTCGAATAGCCGCCGGCGACGAGGTTGGACATCGACTTTTGGTAGTCGACGCCGGCCTTCTTGTAGGCGTCGATGGTCGCCTTCGCGTTCATGTGCGACAGCCAGTTGCGCAGGTTCGTCACGGCTTCGTCGCCGCTGCCGGCGCCTTCGCGGCCGACTTCAAGGCTCGCGATAATCTGCGTCAACGCGTCTTGGCCCTTGATGCCCTTGGCCGCGAACGCCGCAGTCATTTCAGGCAGGGCCTTGGCCATGTCCTTCAGCTCGAACCGGCCAAGCTTGCCGCCATACGCTGCGCGGTTGAAGGCTTCCTTCAGCGCTGCGTCGCCCTTGATTCCCAGCGTCTCAGAGAACGAATAGACCATGCCGGCGAGATCTTTCATGTCGGCGTTCGTCGCCGTCGCCACGCGCCCGAGCAGGTTCGACTTCTGGCCGGCTTCCTTCGCGTCCATGCCGGCCGCAACCAGCGTGCCGACGCCTTCCAGAATGGAGTTGTGGCCCTGGCTCGTGGCAAGGGCCGCGCGGCGCATCGTCTCGCCAATCCGGAACTCTTCATCACGGGTCAGGTTGCCGGTGATCGCGATGTCGCGCAGGCCAGCTTCGAAGTTGGCCGCCTGCTTCACGGCCCCGACGACGGGCGCGGCCGTCGCGACCGCTGTCGCATACGTGCCGAGCATGTCGGCGCCGAGCCCCTGGCGTTGCTCGCGCAGCGCGGCGCCGCGCGCCAGCCGGGTTGCAAGGGCCGCTTGCTTTGCCTGGACCTGATCGATGGTGCGGCCCAGGCGGTCGTACTGACCGCGCAGCTCGGCGATGTTGCGCATCGGATGCGCGACTGCCCGCGCCATCGTGTCCCCCAGGCGGGTATGCTTCGCGCGCAGCTCGTCGGCGACGCGGCCGAGGCCGTTCAGCGTCGTGCGCGTGCCGGACAGCGCGGCGCCGAAGCTACCGAGTAGCGTCGCGCCGATCTTTACGCCAATATAGAATTCGCTTGCCATACCTTTACCGGAAAGTGACGAGGCCGCTCATGAACATCCAGTCCATCGCCGAAGGCATTACCTACACCGTGATCGCGATTGCCGGCGTCGTGCTCGCCGTCTGGCTGTTCATCGAACTGCCCTGGTGGTCCGTGCCGATCGTGTTCGGCATTGTGGCGTTTTTCGGGTTTGCCTTTCTCGGGCCGGCCGTCGTGGCCGGCTCCTACCTCATCGCGGCGATGATCAAGGCCATCGTGTGGCTTTGCGGCCGGCTCGGGCGCCGGGCCGCTTGATCTCAGGATTGCTTTGTCGCCTCGACGCGCCGCTTGATTTCCCGCTCCGCGGCGTCGATCCAGTGCCAGTAATCGTCCATATCCAGTTCAGCGATCTCGGACGGCTGAATATTCAGCACCAGTAGCAACACTTCATCCAGCGGTCGCAGCGCCGAGTCCAGCGTCTGCGTTTCCTTGCTCGGCGGCTGATCGCTGGGCGCCCGCATCTCCGGCGGAATCCCGTCCCTCAACCATGCGACGAAAAGAATCCATGAGTCGATTTGAGTCGGCGAGGTCGAGTTCGCCGATGTCCTCGACGGTGAGACCGGTCAGCATGGCGAGCAGAAAGTCTTCCTGGTCACCCGGATCGTTGCTGTATTTGGCCGCGAGTGCCATTTCCTTGCGCTTGCCGCGCCGCAGGTTCAGTTCCGTGAGCGTCTGACCGGTAGCGAGTTTGACGGGGAATTTGAGAGGGATTTTCACGACGTGCTCCGTGGTGGTAGAGCACACATTGTCGATTCGCGCGCGCGAGCGGTATCGAGGAGAGAATTAAAAAAGGCCCGCCGAAGCGGGCCAAGACGACAACGACTGCGCAGGTGTAGGGTTAGCCGCCGATGTTGGCGCGGAAGTCGGCCAGCATGTCTTCGCCGCCGACGCGGAAGATGTTCGCCAGATAGTCCAGCTCCAGCACTTCCTCGCCGTCGATGACCTGCTTGATGTAGGTCGCACCGAACGCGGAACTGAAATCGGCGTTCTCGTGTTGCTTGTACGTGCCGAGCGGGTTTTTCTTGAACATCACGGTCAGGTACGTCACGAGGCTGACTTCCTGCACGCGACCCTGAGCACCGTAGGTCTCGATGCTCGAACGGCATTGCAGCGCGACGGCCTTGAACGGGTTCGCCATCGCCTTCGCCACGTCGGCATAGAGCGAGTTCCACTTGATCTCGCCTTCGAGCTTATCCAGGCCGCCGGGCAATTCGACCTTGCCGATCATGCCGAGCGCCTTGTGCTCGGCCATGATCGCCTGGACGTCCGGCAGCTTGATTTCCTCAGCTTTGCCGAGCATCGAATTGTTGCTGAGATACACGTTGGCGTTCGTGATCCGGTTGATTTTGACGCCACCCGCCATGATCAGTTACCTCCCTTCAGGGTGAGCAAGTACTCCGAGGTGATCTCGGTCTCGTACGTCAGGCGTTCGAGCGGCGGCGGCACCGTGTACTTGTAGTTGATGAGCAGGTGGCCGGCCGCCAGCTCTTCCTTCGGGTTACGGGCTGGATCGAACCATGCCTTGAAGCCGAGCAGCGCGCCGTCGCCGATCAGCTTGCGGCCGAAGCCGTTGACCGACTCGACGAGCGAGTCGATCAGCCCTTGGTCGATCGGCGCGTCGACGAACTGCTGGCTGAAGTAGCGCAGCGATTCGTTGATGACGTCGCCCGTGCGGCGCACGTTCTCGAAGTTGCGCATGTGCGTCACGGTCGGCCATGCCGCCGTGCGGTTGCCCCACAGGCGCAAGCCCGAGCCGTACGAGCTGAACACGGTCGTGATGCCCTGTTCGTTGAGCATGTTCACGTCCGATTGCGGATCGTCGATCATCGCCGACAGCGGCCGCTCGACTCCCGTGACACCGACGAGCTGCTGGTTCGAGCTGGACCACCAGTAGCCCTTGTCCAGATCGACACGTGCACGAAGGCCCGCGGCGCGCGACGAGAGCGGCTCCAGGCGTTCCGCGTTGGTCGCTGCGTCGTAGACCTTCACGTGCGGGTAGCAGAGGCGTACGCGGTCGCTGGACGTGTTGAAGTTGATCGTGCCTGCCGGCCCGCGCCCGGCCAGCGCCTGCGCGAGCGTGGTGCCGATCGGCGCGTCGACGTACGCGATCGCGCCGAGTTGGAGAGCCGTCGCCTCCAGCTCGACCGAAACCGAGTTCTGCGTGCAGTACGCGGGTGCGATCAGGATCTTCGAGAAATAGCCGTACAGGTTGTACGTGTCCTTCAGCGCCTTCATCCCGGTACGCATGCCGGCCGCGTTCACGGCGCCGATGATGTCGGCGGCCGTGACCTTCGTCGGGTCCGCGTAGTCGTACGTCGCCTTGGCCGCCGTCGCACCAGCCGGAATCGTGCCGGTTTTGATCCGCGTGACGACGCCGTTGATCAGGTCAACAGCGTAATCGGTGCCTTCGGTGTACGTCGCGCTGCCCGAGTCGTTCTTCAGCACGAGATTCGCCGCGGCCGGATGCGCGAGCTTGGCTCGGCCGGTTGCCGCGTCGAACGTAACGGGCTCGCTCGCCGCATTGCTCTTGTGTACCGCCGGATCGAGCACGTTGATCACGATCACCGTCCCGCTGCCGTAGTCGTAGACCGCGTCGAGCGCTTGCGGAATCGTGAAGCCGGCGAGCTGCGGGCCGAACTGGGCGGCGTCGACGTCGGACAGAGACTGCACCGGCGTATTGACCGGCCCGATCGGCGCGGTGCCGATCAGACCGATGACGGCCGACTTCACGACCTTGACGGGCCGCGAGCCGGTTTCCTTTTCGATCGTCTCGACGCCATGCAAATAGTTTGCGGCCATCGCTCACGCTCCCTTTACGGCCACGGCGTTTGCCCCGGCCTTCGGTTGATCTTCCGGCACGCTGGGGCGCGCGGGCTTGGTCGACGGCGCTGCGGCCGGCTTCAGGTAGCCCATCGCGAGCAGCGTCGCCGTGTACTCGTGGTCTTCGGGCAGCTCGACTTCTGCGCCCGTGTGAAGCATCACTTCCTGGACGTATTCGCCGTTCTGCAGCGTGACGCCGCTGGTCGGTCCGCTGTACTGGTATTTCACGATTCCTCCTCATAGGTAACTTGCGTCAACAGCGGTCCGTCGTTCGGCTCCGCGTCTTCGACAATCACGGCGCCCGCCGAAAACTCGATCACGTACTGCCACAGGCCGGCCGACTCGCCGAGAAACTTGTCGCTGACAGCCGCGAGCTTTTTGCAGTCCGGCGGGCGGAAGCCCACCAGGGCGGTGCGAACGTGATCGAGCACGTCGATTGCACCGCCGCGGCCGTTGAGCTGGCGCAGCACGATCGCGACGGCGAACTTCACCCGCCGCGGCTGAACAACCATGTCGGTGTCGACGGTCGTGTCGTACTGGCTGCCCGGATAGCTGACCAACAATGCACCGATCGCGTGGTTGAGCCGGTAATCGTCCGGACGCTCCGGGAAGTACTCGGTCACCAGCGCCGGCAGCTTGAAGCGCAGCCTTGCGACGACGGCATCGACCATTTCAAGCGTCGTCGCCATCAGAAGCGCTCCAGCAGGTCCGCGTCGAACTGACGACGGCGCGCGCGGACCTTCATTTCGCCCGGCTCGGGCGTCGCCGGGCCGCTCGGGTCACCGATCGTCAGCTTGTTGTCACGGATCTTTTCGAGCATGTGCATCGACGCCTTGAAGGTCTGCGACACGGTGTCCGGGAGCGCCGCACCTTCCGGTCGGCGGGCATACAGCCAGTGCCGGGCCAGATTGACCGTGACATCCTTGATGACCGTCGGCACCGGCGACAACGGCAGGTTGTAGCGGCCGCGCAAGTGCGCGTCGACGATTTCCTCCGCCTGGCGCACGGCGCTTTCGACGATGTCGGTATTGATCGTCGTCGGTGCCGGCGCGCCGTAGTCGGTGGTCGTGTCGTTCGTCAGCTCAATGAGCGTCCGTTCGGGCACGGCCAGCTTCAGGTCGGCGAGCGTGCAATAACGCACGTCAAATACCCCGCAGGATGCGGATGACGTCGCCAGCGGCCGTTGCCGCATCGAGCGCGTAGCCGTTCGATGCGCCGGTCGCCTTCGGAATGGCCTGACCGGCCGCGTCCGCCTCGACTTCGGCATGCTGGTCGACCGGCGCACCGGCCATGACCAGAATGACGCCGAGCAGGTTGACCGACGCTTGCTCGCCGACATCGGCGGTCGTTTCGGCAACGCCGAGCGCCTTCGCGCCGGCTGCGCACACGCCACCATCGAAGCCGACGAACTGGAAGCGGTTCAGGCCGGCGGCAGCGGTAACGGACGTGGTAAGGATCGGTTGATGCGTTTTCATGAGTCATGTTCCGTTCGGGTGGGTCTCGCCCGAAGGCGAGACGTGGTCAGTACGGGATTCGGTGCCGCGAGCGATTAGCCGTTGATGCCCGAGACCAGATAGCCGGCATCCGCGCCGAGCAGGTACGGCCGGAAAATGTCCGTCGCACGCACCAGTTCGAGCTTGCCGTCTTCGATGCGCGTGTCGACGACCGGATTGCCTTTCTTGCGCAGCGTGTAGCCGTAGGACGGTTCATACGGCGTACGTTGCTGGCCGCCGCGCTGCAGCGGGACATAGGCGAGCACGATGTTGGCGCCCCAGATGTCCGTGAAGCGGTCTTTGTCGTCGGCGTAAATGGCTTCGCCGACCGCGATGTTCTCGACCTCGAAGATTTCCTTCAGCAGGTCGACGGTCACGATGCCCTTCATCGAGTACTTGATCTTCTCGATGAGCTGCGGGTGGGACTTCAGCGTCTTGTAGGCCGACGCGCCGATCACCATCGTGTTCGGCCGGCGGCCGATCTTCGTGCGAATCGCTTCCTTGCCGTCTTCGATGACGCCGACCGGATCGCTGCCGGCCGCAGTGAATTTCTCGGTTGCGCTGAGTTGCTTCTTGTTGCCCGACGTGTAGCTGCTCGGATTCTGCGCGAGGTCCGCGACCATCTTTTCGCGGCGCAACTGGATCGCGTCGGTCGCAGTCTGGACAGCGGCTTGTTCCAGCGGGAACGCCGATTCCTGGTCTTCCCGGTAGTCGATCGGATACTCGAGATCGTGCTCGTCGAGGTTCACGTCGACGCTACCCAGGTCTTCCGGATTCATGCGGTTCGACTTCGCGCGCAGCGCACGTTCCGTCTGATAGAGGCGGAACGATTCCTTGCCGAACTTCGGAATCTTGCCGCCTTCCTTTTCCACTTCGACGATCGGCATCAGGGTCTGGCCGATGAATTCGGCGTTCGTGTAGCCGATCGCGAGATTCGTCAGCACGGGGTCGACGATTCGCAGTTTCGAGAGACGTCCCATCATTTCTCCTGGCTCAATGGCCTTTGCAGTGGCTTTCGCCGGTGGTTAGCGGATCACCGCGTTTGCGGCTGCCGCGTAGTCGACGTTGTGCTCGCGCATGTATGCGCGAATGCGGCCGTCCAGCTCGACGCGTTTCGGATCGACGTTCTCGCTGTACTCGACGGTGTCGACACCCGTCGTCGTCACGCCGGCGCGCTCGCGCGTCGCGTGCTCGCTGAAGTCGACGACCTTCGGCAGCTCGCCGAGGAACGAACGAAATGCGGTCGCCAGCGGCTGCTTGGCATCGCCTTCGCCAAACTCGAACGGCTCGCGCGCGGCGAAATCGAGCACCGCGACGACCGCATCCTTGTGCTTCGGCGCGAGCGTGCCGCCGGCGACGAGCGTCTCGGCATACGACACGTGCTCACCGTGGCGGCGATCATCGGCAGCCTTGCGTTCGCGTGCTTGCGAGTCGGCGAGCTGCTGCTTGAGCTGGTTGTTTTCGGCCTCCAGGGCGGCCCTTTCTTCGGGGGTCACTGCGTTGTTCTCCTGCGGTGTTGTGGTGGGTTTGGTTGCCGCGCCGCGCTCGGCGAATGCGCTGGTCGGTGCATCGTCTTGCCGCGCAACTTCGCGGATCGACTCGATCTGCCAGTCGGGGATGACCTGATCAGCCGTGTCCCGGCCGAATTGCGTTAGCAGCCATTCGCGCAGGCTGCGCCAGAGGCCAGCGTTCAGCTCCTGGCCCCAGTCGCTGAATTCGACGACGCCTTCGTTGCCGTCGCCGAAATTGACGTCACGCAGGCCCTTCAGGGCCGGCGGCTGCGCGCCGAGAAAGCCGACGTGGCGCAGGTAATAGATGCCGGGCACCGGGTTGTGCGGCGAATCGGGGTGATAGAAGCTGGCGCTGATCTTCTTGTAGCGGCCGGCGTCGACAAGTTCGGCGAAGGCCGGGTCGACCTGGGTAGGTTCGGCCTGCAGGTTGCCGGCCGACGCCGAGAGAGAAGCGACCCAGCCCCACGCCGGCGCGTTGTCGCGCGGATGGCCGATGACGATCGGCGCTTCGTGGACCTTCGGGTCGTATGCAGCAGCCGTCGCGGCGAGGTCCGTTTCGGCGAAATCAAGCACGCGACCGCTCATGTCGGTCTGCGTGCCTGCCCGGAAAATGTGGAGTGGTTTCGCGTTCATGTCGCCCATCATCGGGCGGCGAACGGAACGGGTCTTTTAATCGGCTTTACGATTGCGCCCGGGCAATACGCGCGATGAGGGGAGCGCGGCGGGTTCGAACCAAACCCATAAAGCCTTTATAAAACTTTACGAGGCAGCGTCAGGGCGCTGTGGCTATCGTTGCGCGCCTCGGGTGGTCCGGAGGCGTGCAGCGGCCGATCGGTTCATCGACAGGTTAGCGGCGATTCGCTGCGTCCATCAAGTGACGCAGGATGGTGTTGAGCACCGGCTCAACCGCTTCAGGTTGCAACTCGCCATCGGCCGTAACCGGCAACCACGGCCGGGCGGGAATCGTGACCTTCAATCCGCGACCGGCTTGCCCTCCGAACTGGTGAATCGCGGCGTATTCCTTGTTGCTGCCGATGACAGCCGAATTGTCGTCGTGGTCCGTCGAGACGCTCGCGGCCATTTGCCCGCTGTCCTGCAGGATCATCAACCCGGCCTTGCGGCGCGACGCGGCCGCAGTCAGCTCGCCGTTTTTCTTGTACGCCTTCTTGCCGCCGACGCGCATGTGGATCGTCACTTCCGACAGTGCCTGCCAGCGCGGCCGCCCCTGCGCGGCGAAGTTGTCCTCGGTAACCAACACCAGCGCCTGCGCGATCTTGCGCATCGCGCCAGCCTTTTGATGGCCGGCCTGCTCAAGCTGGAGCAGGCGCGTGCGCAGGGCCGAGTCGTCGATCTGGAAATTCACGAAATCGCTCACTGCAATTCCCTCCTGGCGATCGTGCCGAGATCACCCGTGTATCGAGACAGGTCAGGCTGCCAAGCTGCGGCGCCGGGGTTGTAGCTCCAGCCGACGTCCGGCGACACGACGATTTCGCGACGCGTAACCGGGTCGATGGTGCGGAACGTCGCGACTTCCCGCATTTCGCCGGTCTTCTCGTTGACCAGCTTGAGCGTCTTGCCGAGGCGGTCTCCGGCCGACTCGATCTTGATGCCCCGCACGACGATCTCGTCGTGCGACAACGCCACCACGCGGCACCGGCAACCCCAGCCGTTCGGCGGATAGAACGACTGCCAGAACGGATCGTCGTATCGGAACACCTTGCCGTTCATTGCCCGATGGCTCGGGCGCGTGCGGCTGTCGAGGATCGCCACGTACATCCAGTACGGCCGATCATCGACGTTCGCCATTTGCTCGGCGTAGCGGCCGGCCATATAGGCGGTCTGCAGGTTCGTCCGGTAGATCGTCTGCAGGCGCCACGGACTGCCGAGCTGAACCTCGGTGATCTCGCCGGTGTCTTGGTCGACGTGTTCCTGCTTTCCCCACCAGCCCTTGGATTGCAAGACAGGCGTCAGCTTCTTCGTGAACCATCGGAGTGTCTTGCCTTCGCTGATCGCTGTCTCGACCGCATTGCGGATGTCCTGCAGGATGTCCAGGCGCGTCACCTTGGCGACCGTGAACGCCTTCGCCTGGGCGTCCTGCCAAAGCTCCTCCCAATCCCAGGTGATCTCATAACCCTTGCTGCGCAAGTACTCGATCGCCTTCTTCGGCGGGAGCTTCATGCAGTAGCCGAGATCGACCGCTTCAGGCATGGAGACGCCCCCATAGATTCGCGACGAAGATCGCACGGGCAAGACGCTCCTGCAGCGCGTCGGCGTTAAGGCTCGGATACAGCTCGGCCAGCATGCCGAGCAGCTCGTCGGCACTCGCGCCATTCGCAATCCGCTTTAAAAGCGGTGCGATCAGTGCCTGGGCGTCGGCATTCAGGTCACGCGCGGACAGCGTGTTCAGCGCAGCGTCGAGCGCGTCCTGGTCAGGCGCTTCGAACTCCGCGAAGGATGCGGCACCCACGGCGTCGACCGCTGACACCGGCAGCGGCCGTTCGTCCAGGTCGCCATCCTGCAGGTTGTACGCACGCTTGAAATACGCCGGGGTGAAGCGCGCGCCAGCTTGCGTCAGCTTTTGGTCGCGGCCGGCCTGAATCTCGTCGACCTGTTCCTGCTCCCACATGTCGAAGACAGGCCGGGCGGCGCCGTCGAAGTTCAGGTCGCAAATCCAGCGAATCAGCATGTTCATCGCTTCGCAGACGATCGCCTTGTCGCCATCGCGAATGTCGTCCGTTACCTCAAGCCCGGCCTGCGCGGATGCGCGGGTCGACGTCGCCTCGGTGGTCTGGTTCTGCCCGAGCAAGGCAATCGACACCTCGCCGCGGCAGAAGTGCAGCAGGCGTTCGTAGACGTCGGCGCTACCGGTCTTGCCGGCCGCTTCCTTGATCTCGATACTGGAATCGTCCGGGATGACGGCGACGGCATCCTGCACCATGTCTTCGAGGCGATCGAGCAGCAGATTGGTTTCGGCATCTGACGCGCTGCGCGGGTGCTTGCCGACCAGCATCGGCGAACCGTACTTCTCGGTGAACTGCACCCAGAATTTGAGGCCGCCTTTCTTGAACGTCGTCGGCCAGAAGCACATCGACAGGTCCGGGAAGCCGTACGGGTTCAGATACGTCGCTTCCTGGCGCGGTACCAGGAACTTGCGCGCCGGCAGCTCTTCACCCTGCATCCAGTGATCCTTGCTGCGAAAGCGGAGCTGGTTCTCCGGGTCGTAGACGAACCAGTCGGCAGGCTTGCCGACGACGTCGACCGGCACGATGTAGTTGCCGACCTTGCCCCACGTGATTTCCATCGGCTGATAGCCGTACAGGACAGCGTCCAGCATCTCGGTCGCGATCCGGGACAGGTCGAGGTCCGCGAAGACGTCGGCGATCGACTTCCCGACGCGGCTCTTCGCCTTGCCTCGGTCGAGGCCCCATTCGAGCGCCTTCACGGCCGCCTTGCGGCGACGCACACAGCCGCCGACGTGCGCGTCCGCGCGCAGCTCGCGGTAGACGCGAATATCCTTACCCAGCGCCTTGAGCACCGGGTCCGGATTCGGCAGGTACATGCCGAGCGCGAAGAAGTCGATGCTTCGGGCACGCGTCGCGATCTGCGACGACAGCGACTTGTCCGGCTCGCCGAACTCTACAAACTCGGTGGGGCTGACCCACAAACCCTTGCTCATGCGTAACCCTCTGTCATTCGGACGCTGGAGCGGCGCCGCCGCGACTTGGCGGTCACCGGTCCCTTGTTCAGTTCACGGCTTGCGTAATACGCCAGAGCAACCGCTACGGCGGCATCGCCGTGGCGCTTGCCGTCGTCCTGGCCGGTCGTACGGACGTCCGGAATACGCGGCACACCCCTGATAACCTGCACGGCGCGCAGGTCTGCGAGCACGTCGAGATCCTTCGGAAGGCCGTCGATCGTGCCGTCTTCGAATGCCGCCTTCACGGGCGGCATGTGCTCGCGATACCACGACTCAGACAGCATCACTTGCTGGATGCGCGACGCGCCGTAGCGCTGCATCGCGACTTCCGCGAGGTATTGGCCGTTGCCGCGCGCGTCGAAAGCGCCGCCCGTGAAGCGCGGGAGCCGATCGAGCAGATAGAAGGCGATCTGTTCCTGTTGCCTGAACGGCACGTTGCGCAGCTCGACGATGAACGGCACGCGGCGAACCAGGTTCTGCTGTTCGATAAGCGGTACGTGGACCGTCAGGTCGCCGGTTCGGCCGAAGTCTTCGCCGTTGTACGAACGGGCATCGGGCGGCAGCGCCGCGAGCAACGGGGCGAGCGTCTCTTCCAGCCAATCTCGGCATTCGGTCGCGCGGATGTGGTCGGGCAGCACTTCGAAACCGTGTCGACAGGCCCAGCGCAGGACCGGCGTCTCAACCGACATACGCGATTCAATCAACGCACGCGACAGCCATGCGCCTCCGCTGTTCTTCGGCACGCAGTCCAGCTCTTCCTCGGCGTCCGCACCGTACGACGCGCGGATTTCCCAGACCCACTTGGCTTCGCCCTCGGCAGTCCACGCCACACCCTTGCGCAAGCAGATTCGCTGGTAGAGCCCATCCCGAACAGCATCGTCGAACGTGATGCGATGCAGGCTGTATGGCTTCTTACCGGAGCGAATATCCGTGACCAGTTCGTTGAATGCGTTGTCGACGCCGTCGTGTGTCGAAATGACGTGGACCTGACCGCCCCACATCAGCAGCGCCATTGCCGCCTTCAGCAGCTCACCGAGCTGCTCGTGGAAGGCCGCTTCGTCGATGATCACGCGGCCTTGCTTGCCGCGCAGGTTCGACGGGCGCGACGACAGCGCCGTTACACGAAAGCCCGAAGCGAAGCGGATCACGTACGCGAGAATCGACTTGTCGCCGTCCTTGTCCTGAAACACCTCTTCGGTTTCTTCGATCTCGTCGGCCGCGAGGCTGTAGAACTTGGCCCAATCGGCGCAGTCCCGGATGAACTCCTGCGCCATGTCCTTGTTGTAACCGACGTACCAAACGTCCATGCCGCGCTGGCTGGCCGCCAGCAACGCGGAATCGGCCGCTTCGCCCCACGACAGGCCAACGCGCCGCGACTTCTCGCAGACCTTGACGGGCGACGTGTCGGCGGCCCATTTCTGTTGATACGGCAGCAGGACGGCGGGCGCGCGATCTGCACGGGTGTCGACGATCGTCATCCGGCAATCCCCAGAATCTGACGACGGATCGCGTCAGCCGCGTCGTCCGACAGGCCACCGCTCTTGACGACCTTGTCGACGGCAGCGGCGGCCGCTTCCGCGCGTGCCTGCACTTCGAGGCGGAACTTCTTCTGGTTCACGCTCGCGCGTGCCAGCGTCGCGATGTTCTTCGCGGCCTTGGACAGCAGCGCGATACGCTCGCCCGGATCGGCGTCTTCGTCGGTCGCTTCCTGCAGGTTGACGATGGACTCGAACATCTCGGTCTGCACGAGCGCGATGACGGCCTCGGAGCGGGCGTCCTGGTCGTCGGCTGCGCCCTCGGTCAGGATGCGCGCGGCTTCCGTGCTCGCCTTGATCGCGGCAAAGCGGCGCTCGATACGCTGCCCGTATCGATGGATCGCCGACTTGCTGATCTGGTAGCCCTTGTCACGAAGCGTTTGCTCCAGCTCCTGGTAGCCCGTGAAGTTGCCCTCGACGAGCGCGCTTTCGAGCCATTCGCGAACGGCCTTCGGTAGACGTTGCACGCCGCTGCTGCGCCCCATGTCACTGGCTCCAGTACTTGGCCGGCCGCGCGATGCCCGGCTCGCAATCGATCGTGTACTCGGCGATGTCGACGCCGTAGCGCGTGAGGTCGCCCCACCAACGGCCGGACGGTTCCTTGCGTAGCTTCACCAGCACGCGATCAGCGAGGTAGTCCAGTTCCTTGCGCACTTCAAGAGCCGTGATGTCGGCGAAGATCGAGCGCATCGTCATCTGGATCACGTCCTCGACGACTTCCTCGGGCCGCGCGTTGTACAGGGCCAGAATCAGATACCAGCGCAGCGATTCGCGGCGCACCTTGGCGTGGTCGATTCCCAGCGGATTGGTGGACGTCATTGATTTCCCCGGAGTTGTAAGTTTTCGAATCTGAGCGCGATCGCGTCGAGCTTCGCTTCGATGACGGTCTGGTTGCGCACGTAGTCCTCGCGGCGCACGTACTGCAGCGGCAGGTCAGCTTGAAATCGCAGGAAGTCGCGCTCCAGGCGGGCCGTGTTGTCCGCCTGCCTGCTGATCTGCTCGAGCATCGCCTTGAGCTGGTCTTCCTGCTTCTGATCCCGCTCGGACTGGTGCCGCTCGATCTGCACGATCAACACCTTGCCAGCCGCGATCAGCAGGCCGATGAACGTCGCGAGCATTGACACCAGTTGCCAGAATTCCACCTGTAACGTCACCGCGTTTCTCCCTCGATGTAGTCGATCAGCTTGTTCAGTTGCGATTCGATGTCGCGGCTGCGGCGGCTGGCGTCGATGTGGTGGGCGAGGATGTCGTCCTGGCGTACCCCGGAATCAAGGGCGTCATCGGCGCTGGCCGGCGCAGCAGCTCCGGCGGCAGCACCGGACGCGCGCACACCATCGGCGCCGGCGGCGGCGTTCCACACGCGGACAAAGCCGGCAGTGAACACGCAGCGAGGCAAATCCTGAAGAGGCGCATCCGGCGCCGGACGGTATTGGGTCGTGACACTGGCAATTCTCCGTTTCAGTTCGTCGGATTCGAGCGCGTGCCGGGCTTTCTCGACGAACAGGTCGCCGGCGAGCACCGCCGCGCGCTGCGTCTCCGCGCGTTCCTTGATGCGCGCTTGTTCGACGGCGTCGCGCGCGCCGTCCGCGTATTGGCGTTCGAGTTTCTCGACCTTCGCGTCGCTGGCCAGCGTGCCGGCGTGGTATCCGCCGAAGTAGGCGATCGTGCCGGCGGCAACCGCGCCGATCGCCGCGGCGCCGACAGTGGCCGCTACGCATTGGCCGCGCGAAAGCAGGACAGGAAAGTTCATGAGCACGCTCCCGGCCCGAATCCGGCCTTGACGTAACGCGGTTCGAACGTACGCAGGATCACGCGCGGGTAGCCGCGGTTCTCGCGGAAAGCGGCCGCATGTCGGCCGGCGTTGAACCGCTCGACATGGCCGAACCAGCGTTGCCGATCGGCACCGCCGGCCGCCGTCACGCGCTGGTCGCGATAGACCCAGCCGAGGCCGCCGTTATAGGCCGACAGCGTCATTGCCATGCGCTCGCACGCGCCGGTTGCCGTGATGCGCTGCCAGAGGTGCCGGTCGTACCGCACGAGCGCACGAATCGACCAGGACGGGTTGAACGGCTGCGCCTCTCCCAGCTCGGCAGGATAGGCACCCGCGATCCATTCGACCGTCGACGGCATGAACTGCGCCATCCCGCGCGCGCCGACAACGCTGACGGCATCGGCGCGCCACCGGCTTTCCTGGTGGATTTGCGCGGCAAACGACGAGACAGGCGCATCGATACCCCAGACGGCGCGTGCGTTGCGCGTCAGTTCGGCGCGGTACGCCAACGCTTCGGCCGGCACTTGCGCGATGGCCGGCGCGGCGGCGCCGAGCAGCACGACGAGAAAGGCGATCAGCACGCGCATGGTCAGAGGCCCAGTGCGACGCCGACCACGACACCGAGGACGATCACCGCGCGGCGGAGCATGGCTGCGGCGAACACCAGCTCGTAGCCCGTGACGACGCGATAGTCCGCGTCGAGCTGCGGTTCGAGCGAGCCGGCGCGCCAGTCGTGTTCGAGATAGCTGTCCGGACGCGCGTACGGGAAAAGCCCGCGATCGAGCCAGTACGCGACGACGGCCGCGAGGCTCACGAGGCTCAGTTTGTAGAGGGCGACGGGCAGTTGCTGCGGCGAGAAAAGCGCGATGGCTGCAACGAGGATGATCGCGGCGACGAGCCAGCTCGTCAGCCGCGGAAAGCGCTTGATGAAGGGCATATGACCTCCCGTAGTGGATATGCCGTCATCTTGGACGGCATGTACGGGTAGGTCTTTTAATCCGCTTTAGGGGCCGCTCGCGGAAGCGCTTTTACGCTGCAGGCCGTCGCGAAACAGCAGGCCACCAACGTTGACGAGGACGCTGACGTCGTCCTCGGTTAGGCGCTCGGCCACGAGGTCAATCCAGCCGGCGAGCAGCGCGATTGCGTCATCGGAATCCTGCGTGTCACCGATCACGTCGAGGATCTTCGACTGACGCTCGAATGCGGCAATGACGGGGTGAATGCTCATGTCGGACTCCTCCACGAGCATCCAGCATAGGCACACACACGGTCGACAGCAAGGCGAATTCTAGTCGACGCTGTCTTTAGCAGTTAGGTGGTCAACGCCGCGCTGCAATCCTTCATATCCTGCTTGAATTGCTTCCGGAGAGGGAGCACGTTTTTTTCTGGCAAGCCGTTGAAGGCCATATCGTGTTTGGCGTGTGCGAAACCATTTGCCGAGACGATCAGGTTCTGACATGCGTTGTACTTTTCGGCTTCCGTATCGCCCGTAAATGGCTGCGGCCACCGCTGTGAAATAGCCTGTAGCTCCGGGCCGTTGAACACGCGCAAGAGAGCGTCCTTATCCATTACGGCGTCGTCTGCCAGAGCTTTTTGATATCGATTGAAATACGCCAAGGTGTCTGCCGCCAGCTGATGAGCCTCGGGCTTGCTGAGCTTGTGGCTCTTTGGTTCCGCGATTGGCGCAGGTTGTGCCACTGATTCGTCAGTCTTGCTTTCTCGGCCGCATCCGGTCAATGCAACGAACATGACGAGTGGCAAAAGGTTCAGTCGATTCAGCCTCTGTGGCATTTTTCTCCCGGTGATGTCCTTGGTCGTTGAGAGCATGTCATCGCCTCGACGCCCCCTTGATTTGCTTCCATGCGGGTTCACTGCCGCGAACGCCCGCGACGCATTCGATGTCCGGTGCCTCAGCATTGTCGATTACGCTGCCGACCGCGTACGGCTTTCCTGCAAACATGCATTCCTTTCTTTGCGCCTCCATGATCTGCAGCGCTTTCACGGACGAATCCGCTTTGTACCAGATCACTGCTACCGAAACTGCGGCGACGACGAGCGCTACTGACAATGCAACCAAATTCAAGCGCATAGACGCGAGCTTGGTTTGAGCCGTTTTTAGCGTCGCTGCAGTTTCACGACGGCTATTCTCGCTGACTTCGAGTTGCCTTTTCAGACTCGAAACCGTGTCAGCCATTCGAAGCGCGCCGTCGAGAGTTTTATCAGCCTTGCCCGCCGCTCTGGAGGCAGAAGTCCGAAGCGATTGCATTGCCTCCGCTTGCTTCTTAAAGCGAGCCTCGAGGTCCATGTACGAGCGCTTTTGCTCGTCAAGTTCTCGCGCGAGTTGCGCGTTAGCTCTCCCGCTCGATTCTTCGATAACGACACCAATGCTAGTTCGCAGCTCCGCAATCTCAAGAAGCTGAAGCAGGATCGCCTCAGCCGGGCTGTACTGCTCAACATGCATTTCTTCGATGGAATTTACACCGAGGATTTTGTGTATCGAGCTCCACGTCTGCTTGCCCGACTGCCCAAAATCGCTGTCGAGCTTGCGAACGTATCCATTGAGCGTTCGTCGCTCTTCCTTGGTTAATGGTCTCGCGCGAATCGCGTGAACGTTCACGATGTCACGTCCCGCAATATCACCAGCAACGCTTCCGATTGTCACGGACTGGTCATCAATTTGTACCTGATCTGCTTGAATCGCCTGTCCGACGGCCCCGTTGTATTCCTGCTTCGCGTGCAGCTCTCGGTCTTCCCGCGTCATTTCTTCTTTCTTTCCTTACCAAAAAAGCTGATACCGCTCTGGTCGAGATCACCCTCAACCTTCACGGCCTGACCCACTTGGCCGTGGAAAACCTGCTCCTTACGTCCGGCAGGTGGCGATTCAGCACCGGCCACCAAGGCTCCGATTGCGGCCGCCTTAAGCACGAGCGGAGCCGCTCGGTATCTCTCCAGCAATTCCGTCTCGTCGTTCGTCAGTCCAGCGACGGAACGAATCCCCGTGATGATGTACTGCACGTCGACGCCTTCGCGCGACACGGCGTAGAGGTATGCCGCGTCCGGCGTGCTTTCCCCTTTTTCGTAGGTTATCTGCGCGCGCTTCGATACGCCGGCCAGCTCAGCAAATTCAGTCTGGCTTCTCTTCAGCCGGCTGCGCTCCTCCTTCAGCCGAGCGCCGATCTCACTTTTCTGCACATGAACCCCTTGCATGGTGCAGATTCCTGCACCATAATTAACTCACACCGTCCCACCACGAACGGCAACTTAGTCGGCACTTTGTGCAGCGCCGACGGCCCCTTAACCGGAGCGTCTATGAAACTGCGTACCGCCGCTGAAGCTCGTGCGGAACTTCAATCGAAAGGTATCTCGATCACCCAGTGGGCGATCGCCAACAAATTCTCTCCCAATCTCGTTTTCGAAGTCTTGGGCGGCCGGAAAAAGTGCGTCCGCGGCCAAGCGCACGAGATCGCCATCAAGCTCGGCATCAAGGACGGCGAGATCTGCTCCGATCCGGCGAAGGCATTGGCGCCGGTCCGCCACCACCGTGTCGCAGCGTGAGGCAAATCATGCGCACCGACGCCCTTGGATTTTCGGTCCACGGTCCCGTAATCGGCGGGCTCTCGCCTCGTCAAGCATCCGGGTCAGCTGCTGCATCACGTCGCCGCACCGGACATGTACCGGCTCCGGCTCACGACGCCGGACAGCCGCGACTCGCCGCAATGTCTGCGAAAACCGCGGACCGTCAAGCCGATCGTCCACCTCGAGCTGCGCGATAAGTCGCAAGACCGTCTGTCCGATCGCGTCGATCCGAGCCGCCAGTTCTTCGAAATTCGAGTCCGTCATGGAACTTTATCACCAGAAGATTAACTGCTTTCGATTCTACGAGTCGCAAAGCCGTTGCATAGCTGCAAAACGGGATTTTGTTTGGAACCTGTTTAACAACGCAGCGGGCGGGGGTTCCAAATGAGCCGCCGCAACTGGAAACGCATTCAGCCGCATAGCCTCCGGCACGCGCTTGAGCTTTGTAAGGAACATGCGCGCGACCGCCGCAACTTGAGCGTCGAGCGCATCGCAGAGCACATGGGGCTCGCTGACCACTGGACCCTCTATAAGTGGTTCCAGTCGGGGCGCATGCCGATCGCGCTGGTTCGGCCGTTCGAAGAAGCATGCGGCGCCGATTTTGTCACCCGCTGGGTGGCGGCCAGCGCCGGCCGTCTGATCATCGACATCCCGACCGGTCGCGATGCCACGGCCGAGGACATGCAGGTCCTGCAGCGCACGCTCAACGCCGCTGTCGGGCAACTGCTCGATTTCTATGCAGGTGCCGCCAACGCGGACGAAACGATCGCGACTATCCAGAGCGCCATGGAAGGGCTCGCGTGGCATCGCGGCAATGTCGAACGGCACGTACAGCCTGAACTCGACCTTGGGACCGCCGAATGACTGCGAACGCAACCACGAAGTCCGCCGAGAAGGTGCTGGAAGTCCTGAATGTCCTGCTCGGCCATTTCGCGCACGGACTGACACCGGGCGAACTCGCCAAGGCTACGAGCCTGTCACCGTCGAACATCACGCGCTACGTCGCGACGCTGGAGGCGATGGGATTCGCCGAGCGCATCCCGGAGACCGGGCGAATCCGGCCTTCGGTTCGATTTGCACAACACGCAATGGCGATCGCGCGCAGCCTCGACGCTGCTCGGAATCGCCTTGATGAACTGGCCACTCGGTTGGCCACCCCTCGATAAGGAGTAGCAGCACATGGCACGGAAACCCTCGAATGTGCAGCCGCAGGCTGTTGTTGTGACGGACGAGCAGACTCCTGGCCTGCCGGCGATGGCCGAAGCCGCAAACGCGTTAGCGGCTCGGTCAGCGATAGTCGCCGAGCAATTCGGCGACGGCCTGCCTTATGAGCGCAATCGAGTCGTGAACGAGGCCCGTTTCTACATGGCGCAATCGGCTGAGGCCATGCTCGAAGCGGGAAAGCGCTTGATTCTCCTGAAAGAGAATGAGCCGCACGGGGAATTCGTGGGGATCGTCGAAAACGCCCTGGGGATTCATGAGCGTGCGGCTCAGCGCATGATGAAGGCAGCAGTGAAGTATCTGTCGCCGGCGCTTCAGACAAAAGCGACAGCGCTGTCGGTTTTGGGGAAAACCAAACTCTTCGAATTGGTCGCTGAAGACGACGATGATCTCGCAGCGCTCGCGGACGGTGGCACCGTCGCCGGCATGACGCTCGATGACATCGACCGCATGACTAGCCGCGAACTGCGCGCCGCGCTCCGGGAAGCGCATGAAAACGCCGACGCCCAATCACGGCTGCTGTCGGACAAGAACAGCAAGATCGACGAGCTCGCGGCGAAGCTGAACAAGCAAAAACGCGTCAAGCCGGTCGCCCCCGACGAGGAAGGCGCTGAAATCCGAAAGGAGACCAGCGCGATCGCCTTCGAGGCCGAGTCGATCATTCGCGGCAATCTGCGCTCGGCGTTCGAGACACTGGTGCAACACACCGAGGCGCACAGCATGCCCCACGACGACTTCATGGCCGGCGTGCTCGGTCAAATCCAACTGTCGCTCAACCAGCTTCGAAGCGAGTTCGATGTGAAGGCGGCGGCGGACGGCGAGGACGTCCCCGAATGGCTGCGTGATACCGCCGCCGGTTCATCGGCGGACGGCGCCCACATCACCCAATGACCCGGAGCTCGCGACGATGAGTGCCGTCTTGAACGAACGCATTGTGGCCATCGCGCACGCCGCGCGTGCAGCGGGTCACGGCAACAAACGTGCGATCTACGACGCTGCCTGCCGCGAGCTGGGCCTTTCCATCGCAACCCTGATGCGCAAACTCAAGGAAGCCACCGTGACCCCGCAGCGCAAGCGCCGTGCTGACGCCGGCCAGAGCGCGTTGACGCGCGCCGAGGCAATGACCATTTCCGCGTTGCTCATGGAGTCGACCCGGAAGAACGGCAAGCGCCTGTATTCCGTCGCCGACGCGGTAGAAACGCTGCGGGCGAACGGGATGATCAGTGCCGAGTATCTCGACGAGTCCACGGGCGAGCTGCGGCCGCTGTCGGAAAGCACCATTCAGCGTGCGTTGCGAGTGTACGGCGTGCATCCGGACCAATTGCTTGCGCCGGCCCCGGTGACCGAGCTGGCAAGCGAGCATCCCAACCATGTGTGGCAGATCGACGCGAGCCTGTGCGTTCTGTACTACCTGAAGCCGGCCGTCGATCAGCGCGCGAACGGATTACGTGTGATGGATCACGCCGAGTTCTACAAGAACAAGCCGCGCAACCTCGCCCGCATCGCCGCCGATCGCGTGTGGAGCTACGAAATCACCGACCACGCGAGCGGTTGGATTTACACCGAGTACGTGATGGGTGCCGAATCCGGCGAGAACCTCTGCGCGACCTTGATCAACGCGATGCAGGAACGCGGCGCGGCCGATCTTCTGCATGGTGTGCCGCGCATCCTGATGCTCGACGCCGGTTCCGCTAACACGGCCGCGATGACGCGCAACCTGTGTCGGTCGCTAGGCATCGAGCTGGTCGTGCACAAGGTCGGTAACGCGCGCGCTACCGGGCAGGTGGAGAACGCGCGGAACATCATCGAACGCAAGTTCGAGCCGGGCCTAAAGTTCCAGCCGGTGACAAGCCTCGACGAGTTGAACGCGCTCGCCAAGCGCTGGCGGATGCACTTCAACGCGACCGCGACCCATAGCCGCCACGGCGCGACCCGCAGTCAGGTGTGGATGCGGATCACTGCCCAGCAGTTGATCAAGGCCCCGTCGCTCGACGTCTGCCGCGAGCTGGCCGTCGCTGCGCCGGAAAGCCGCAAGGTCACACCGAAGCTGCGTGTGTCGTTCCGTGGCGACGAATACGACGTGTCGTCGGTGCCGGGCGTCATGGTCGGCGAGAAGCTGATGATCACGCGCAACCCTTGGCGCGGCGATGCCGCCCAGGTCGTCATGACAGGCGAGGACGGGCACGAGACGTACTACGTTGTGCCGGTCGTTGTGCGCAATGAACTCGGCTTTGCCGAAAGCGCTGCGCTGATCGGCGAAACCTACCGTCGGCACGCCGATACGCCCGCGCAGCACGCGGTCGCCGAGATCGAGCAGATCGTCACGGGTGCCGCCACACGTGCGGACGCGGAAGCAGCCCGCAAGGCGAAGGAACTGCCGTTCGGCGGCCGGCTGGACCCGTACAAGCACCTCGACGAAGCCGATCTTCCGACGTACCTGCCGCGCCGCGGCACGGAACACGACCTCGTTGCGCCGCGCATCGAACTGGCGCCGCTTTCGCTGATCGAGGCGGCAAAGCAGATAAAGGCGGCTGTCGAAGCTGCCGGTGTCGACTGGAGCGCTGACCGATTCCGCTGGCTGCAACAGCGCTATCCGGAGGGCGTACCGCAAGAACAGCTCGACGCGATCGTCGCCGAGCTTACCGGCCCGCGCGCGGGTCAACAGCAACCGCTGCAGCTCGTTCGCGCTGCGGCAGGAGGTCAATGATGTTGGTCCTGAAAAGCGTTCTGCAACGCGCCTCTATCAAGCAGGCCGAACTTGCGGAACACCTGAATCTGTCGCAGGCGGCGGTCGCCCAGATCGTGAATCACGGCGTATGGCCGCGCAGCCTCGACGACCTCGACCTGCGGGAGCGGATTCTCGACTACCTGGAGAGCAAAGGGGTGTCGGACGCGGGCGTAGGTGTTTTCGATGAAGTGCAAAAGGTGGGCGGCCCGACCGATGTCTTGGCGGATACGACGGGCCACCCGATCTCCCAGCCGAACAGCAATACCGATATCAACCAGGAGGATTCCATGTTACTGCGCAAACAAGTGCTCGCACCAGCCACCCGTAAGCACTTCGGCCTGTTCCGCGATCCGTTCGCGGACGACATCCAGTCTCACGAAGACATGTTCGTCAGTCCCGACATCCGCTACGTGCGCGAGGCGATGTTTCAGACCGCGAAGCACGGCGGGCTCCTGGCCGTCGTAGCGGAATCCGGCGGCGGAAAGACGACGCTCATGCGCGACCTCGAAGACCGTGTGATGCGGGAGAGTCACCCGATCATCGTCATCAAGCCCTACGTGCTGGCGATGGAAGACAACGACCAGAAAGGCAAGACGCTGAAGGCGACGCACATCGCCGAAGCGATCATGACCGCCGTGGCTCCGCTGGAGAAGGTCAAGAGCAGCCCGGAAGCCCGGTTTGCGCAACTGCATAAGGCCCTGAAGGAAAGCCACGCGGCGGGCTACCAACATTGCCTCGTGATCGATGAGGCTCATGCGCTGCCGATCGCTACGCTCAAGCACCTGAAGCGCTTCTTCGAGCTGGAGATGGGCTTTAAAAAGCTGCTGTCCATCATCCTGATCGGCCAACCGGAGCTGAAGGTCAAGCTGTCCGAGCGCAACCAGGACGTCCGGGAAGTCGTGCAGCGATGCGAAATGGTCGAGCTGGCCCCACTCGACGGCCCCCGCCTGGACGAATACCTCCGGTTCAAGTTCGGTCGTCTCGACAAGCCGGTCGGCGACGTGATCGACGGCAGCGGCGTCGACGCGCTTCGCGCCAGGCTCACGATGACCAGCACGCGGCGCGATCGCGCCGAAACGGTGTCGCTGCTGTACCCGCTCGCGGTCGGCAACCTGCTGACGGCTGCGATGAACCTCGCCGCCGGCCTGGGCGTGCCGGTCGTCACCGCGGACGTGATCAAGGGAGTCTGACATGGGCGCCATCGTGCAAATGAACCTATCGGCTCCGCGCAGCCTTTTGCCTGATGGCACGCGGGTGTTCGACGCGGAGTGCGTCTCGCGTCTCACGTTGCTGAACGCTTGCGGGCGGGCGCTACGCGGCATGGGATACCGCGTCCTGTCGGAACAGATCGCACCGCTCGACGGCGGCCGGCCGACGATCCAGATCGGCCCGTACCTTGTGAAGTCGTCCGACGTGCTGCGCGAGCGCGCCGGCGGCGTCACTTTCCAGCGGCAAGGCAATCGTCAGTTTGCCTACGTCGTTTTCATGAGCGTTCGAGTGACGTGGGAAATAGCAGCATGAGCCCGTTCCTTGGCCCGCGCTACGGCGATGTGCAAACGGAGTACTGCACGGCGGACGACCGCATCCGCATGGTGCGCGACTTTGATCGCGTGAAGTGTGAGGCCGCGTTGGAGATGCCGAACCTTCAAAAAACCGTTCGTCGTGCAGTGCTCGCGCGCCTGAAAAAACTGCGGGCATTCGATCGCGAGTTTGCGCAGGATTCGGCCCGTCAGATCAACGCTCCCGCAACAGGAGAAAAGTCGTGAGCATCGAGAAACCGAGGTTTCAAGAACTCGGAACGCTCCTGCGCGTCGTCGGAGCGTACATGGAGACAACCGGCGTTATGCCGGGTGTGGTGGTCGGCGAGTACCGCGACCACATGGGCGACGAGACGCTTATCGAGCAAATGGAAGACGCCGGCATCGACTCGGACCGCGCCGCGGAGCTGCTCGGCCTGAGTCTCGAAGAAATCGCACGCATCGACTGATGAACAACCGCACCGCCCGGACTGCTATGAGCGACACCATCGTTATTGCCGTGGGAATTGTCTTTCTCGTCTGCCTCTGCCGCAAGGAAATACGTCGCTGGTGGACGAGCTAATCAACCTTCAACCATCCACCGATTAGGAGCAACACATGGAACAGAAACAGATTCCGAGCGGTTACTGGCAGGACGCGAAAGGCTGCCTGATTCCGGAAACCATGATCAAACCCATCGATCGCGAACGTGATCGGCTGGTGCGTGAGCTGGCCGACGAAGCCAAAGCGAGATCGAAGGGACTCGTCGACCTGAAGGCCCGAATCTTCGGTGATATCTCCGCCTTTATCGATCTTTCCGCGGAGGAATACGGTTCGAAAGTTGGCGGCAAGAAGGGCAACGTCACGCTGTACTCGTTCGACGGCCGCTATCGCATCCAGCGCGCCATCCAGGACCGCATCGCGTTCGACGAACGCCTGCAGGCGGCCAAATCCATGATCGACGAGTGTCTTCGTGACTGGACCCTGGACGCCCGCCCCGAGATTCAGGCGATCGTGACGCAGGCGTTTGCGACCGACAAGGAAGGCCAGATCAACACCGGGCGCGTGCTCGCGCTGCGCCGACTGGACATTACCGATCCGCGCTGGATGGAGGCGATGCGAGCCATCGGCGAGGCTCTGCAGGTGATCGGCAGCAAGTCGTACGTCCGCGTCTATGAGCGCGTCGGTGATACGGATCAATACGTACAGATTCCGCTCGACATCGCGAACGCGTAATCGCGACATCGAGCATTTTCGCTGGCCGCGAGCGTCTCGCGGTATCCACCATACGGAGCGTTTATGAACAAAGCAGACCTGGTCAATCACGTGGCAGCAGAAACCGGCTTGACGAAAGCCGACTCCCGCTTCGCCCTGGAAGCCGTTATCGAAGGCATCACGAAGTCGCTGCGCAAGGGCGACACGGTGACGCTGACGGGATTCGGCGTATTCAGCGTCGGCGCACGCGCAGCCCGCACCGGCCGCAATCCCGCTACTGGCGAGGAAATCAAGATTCCGGCGTCGAAGGCGCCGAAGTTCAAGGCCGGCAAGGGGCTGAAGGACGCCGTCAAGTAATCGTCGAGCTGCGACGGAGACGCCCGACGTAACGGGCGTCCGCCTGCCGCACGACGAGACAAAAACAACCGAACTGAGTGAGCAAATGAGCGCAATCGAAAAACTCGGCGCAGCTATTGAGTCGGCACTTGATGAAGCCCCGGCTTCCGACGTCCTGTCCGTTCTGACCGGTGCTTTTGTCGGTCTTGTTGTCGAGCTGGTGCGCCGTGAGGGGCATGACGCGGCCCGAGAAATTAAGGTCAACGGTGGACCACAACGAGATATCACCATTCATGCTCCGAAGGAGCTGGGCGACATCGATGTACTCAAAACCTGACCGCGGGGCACAGGCCCGGCAAAAGCTCATTCGCCTGATTCACGTCGCAAAGCGTGACTTGGCGATGGCCGACGACAGCTACCGTGCTGTCCTGAGGCAGATTGGAAGGAAGGAATCGGTCGCCGATCTGACCATTCCAAAGCTGGAGAAGGTCTTGGAACACCTGAAGCGCTGCGGCTTTAAAGTCCGTTCCAAAAAGGGCGCGCGCGGTCAGGCCGACGACGAGCAATCGAAGATGATCCGGGGCCTTTGGCTTGAGCTGGCGGATCGTGGCGTCGTGCAGAACCGGTCTGAGGAGGCGCTGGGGGCTTTTGTAAAGCGCATGACGCACGTCGACGCGCTCGAATGGCTCAGTTCCGCCCAGGCATCCCGTGTAATTGAGCACCTCAAAAAATGGCGTGACAGGGCGACGGAGGCCGTATGAAGGACGAAACGTTCAAAAGCAAAGGGCCGGAACTGCTGGTCGACTTGTCTCTGCAGGTCGCCCAGGCCCTGATCGAACTGGCCGACATCGGCGCCGACCAGGCGAACCAGCTCGGGCGCGAGATCGCCGACCGCATGGCCGGCCACTGGGGCGGCCAGAACATCTACTTCCCAATGGGCGTGTCGTATCGGCTGTCCCAGCGCGACCGGCAAATTTTTGACGAATTCCGCGGCGACAACCATGCCGAACTGGCGCGAAAGTTCGGCGTGTCGCTCCAGTGGATCTACAAGATCATCAAGGCGGTCCGTCGTGAGGAAATCGCAGCGCGCCAACGCGACCTTTTTGCAAGCCCCACCTCTACCGACTGATCCTGAGGGGCTGCCTTGACAGGCAGGTGGGCGCCCCTCAGACTTCTCCGCAGCCGTCGACGTAGCGCCGCAGGATCGGTCCGCAAGTGTTGTCGTAAATCCCGCGTCCGCCAGTGGACAACGGTGTTGCCCCCACCACAAGGGCGGGGACAACCGCTTCGCGGTCCCACCGTTGACCACTGTCTCCTCGCGAACCTTGCCTTCGGCCTGACGCGGCCCTCGCGGGCCTTGCCCCAGAGAGATATATTTCTGTTTCAACCTACGCAAGCGGTTTGCAAGCGCCGTTCCGTGTGATCCCGTTCCATCCCGCGTCATACCGGAAATATCGCGCGTTCTCCCTTGGAAATATCTCACCTCTCTTCATCGTGGCGCACCGCGTAGCGGACCAGCGCGGCTTCGTGCGGCAGCGCCATCTTCTCGAGGATCCGTGTCTTGTAGGTGCTGACCGTCTTCGCGCTCAGCGCGAGTTCGGTTGCGATCTGCGTGACCGTCTGGCCGGCGACGATGCGGCGCATCACGTCGAGCTCGCGCGCGGACAGCCGTTCGTGCGGCAGCGCCGCGGCCGGCGCGCGCAGCGTGAGCGCGAGGCTTTCGGCCGCCGACGGGCTCACGTAGACGCCGCCCGCCGCAACCTTGCCGACCGCCTCCACGAGCTCGGCGGTCGCGCTGTCCTTCGTCAGGTAGCCGGTTGCGCCGGCCTTGAACGCGCGCGCCGCGTACTGCGCCTCCGCATGCATCGTCAGCACGAGCGTGCGCAGCGACGGGGCGTGGCGCTTCACGAGCCGGATCAGTTCGATGCCGGTCGGCGCGGGCATCGACAGGTCGAGCAGCAGCACGTCGGCGGCGCCGCGCTCGACCAGCGCGAGCGTGGCCGAGCCGTCGCTCGCCTCGCCGACGATTTCGAAACCGCCGGCCGTTTCCAGGATGTGGCGCAGTCCGTCCCGCATGACTGCGTGATCGTCAGCCAGAATTACCCTGATCATCTAGCGATCCTCTTCGGGATGACGCCGCGCACGGTTGGTTCGGCGGTCGCCGCGGCCGTTCTTCTGACCAATATATTCCGCCGAATCGGAAAACGGTACACATCCGCGAAATTTTCGAGATGGCGGATCGCGGAATGCGCACTGAAGCGAAATAATCCCGGGTAAAAGGTATGCGGCGGAGCGGGCGCGAATCAGGGTATTCCCTGGCGATGGCGCCGGCCGGAACAGGGCGGCGACGCGCGTCGCGAGCCGCCCCGCGAACCGTCCCGATTCGGGACTAAACTGGTGCCCGATGCCACGACACCACCCGAGGAGCCCCGCGATGATCGATCTGGCCGATATCCTGCCGTCCGCACTGCCCGCCGCCGTCGCATGGGCCGAAGCGGAGGCGGCGCGCGGGATCGCGCAGGGTGCGCCGCTGACGCTCGCGCAAGCCGACGACGCGCGCACCGTGGGCGTCGCGCAGCCGGAGCGGATCCGCGTGGTGACCGTCGACCGCATGCCGTTCCCGGAGATGCCTTCGCTTGCCGCGATCGCCCGCGACTCGGGGCTGTTGTCGCCGGGCACGATCGGGCTCACGCTCGGTCATGCGGTGTACGTGCTGCGCGGGCAGGACACGCGCCGTTTGCTGACCCACGAATTCCGCCACGTGCATCAGTACGAGGCCGCTGGATCGATCGGCGCGTTTCTCGCGCGCTATCTGCAGGAGATCGCGACGGTCGGCTACCACGACGCGCCGCTCGAGGCCGATGCGCGGCGGCACGAGTTCGATTGACCTGGCACGCCGGCGCGACCGCGCGCACCTTCCGATGAACGTTCCCCCTGCCATCGCCGGTCCGGTGTCCGCACGCCGGGGCGCCCCGCCGTGGAGCGGGCAATGAGCGACACGATCCACGCGTGGATCGGCGCGATCGGCGCGCATCCGCTGCTCGTGCTCGCGATCGTGTTCGTGACGGCCTGCGCCGAGGCGATCGCGCTGATCGGCACGGTCGTGCCGGCCGGCGCCGTGATGTTCGCGGCCGGTGCACTGATCGGCGCGGGCGCGCTCGACGGCTGGACGACGATCGGCGTCGCGGCGGCCGGTGCCGTGGTCGGCGACGGGATCAGCTTCGAACTGGGGCGGCACTACCGCGGGATGATCCGCAACGCGTGGGCGCGCTTCGGCTATGCGGCTGCCTACGCGCGCGGCGAGGAGTTCGTGCTGCGTCATGGCATGAAGAGCATCGTGCTCGCGCGTTTTCTTGCGCCGGTGCGCGCGGTCGTGCCGGTCGTCGTCGGCTGCGCGACGCTGCCGCGCCGGTCGTTCTATCCGGTCAACGTCATCTCGGCGCTCATCTGGGCGCCCGTGCACGTCGCGCCGGGCATCCTGTTCGGGGCGTCGGCCGTGCTGGCTGCGGCAATCAGCGTGCGGGTCGCCGCGATCCTGCTGGTTGTCGCGGCGCTGGTCGCGCTCGTGTGGATCGGCGTGCGCGTCGCGCTGCGGCGCGGCTGGCCGCTGCTGCGTCGCGTGCTCGTCGAAGGTGTGCACGCCTGCGCGCGCCGCTGGCCGCGGTTCGGCGCGCGGCTGCACGACGCGATCGCCCACGTGCGCGGCCTGCCGGGCGCGGTGCCCGTGCTCGCGCTGCTGTTCATCGGCTGCGTGTGGCTGTTCGCGGGCCTCGTGCAGGATGTCGTCGCGAACGATCCGCTGATGCACGCGGACATTGCGCTGTACGCGTTCCTGCAGAACCTGCGCACGCCGCCGGTGGACGCCGCGATGCGTGCGCTTGCCGTGCTGCACGGGCACGATACGGGGCTGATCGTCGCGGCCGCGTTTCTCGTCTGGCTGATGATCCATCGCTGCTGGCTGACGGCCGCGTGGTGGCTCGTGACAGTCGGCGTTGCCGTCGTGCTCGTGCCGGTGTTCGGCGCGGGCGTGCCTGGCGCGACGCCCGCGAGCCTGCCGCCCGGCGCGCTGCACGTGCCGCTGCCCGATGCCGAAGCCGCGTTCGCGATGCTCGCGAGCAGCGGCCTCGGCTGGGTGCTGACGCGCGACCGGCCCGCGCGGTGGCGAATCCCGGTCGTGACGGCGGTGGTGCTGTGGATCGTGCTCGGCGGCTTCGCGCGGCTGTATGTCGGCGACACGTGGCTGTCGGGCCTGCTCGGCGGCTGGAGCCTCGGGCTGGCGTGGTTCGCGTTGCTGGCCGGCGCCTATGCGTACTGGCGCGTGCGCGAGCATGTGCAGCCGAGGGGCGCGGTCGTCGCGGTGACCGTGGTGCTCGCGACGGCCGGCGTATGGACGGTTCCCGCGCAATGGCAGCTCGACCGCGCGGCGAGCCCGCATGTCGGCGACGTGGTCGCGATGACCGTCGACCAGTGGCTGCGCGGCGGGTGGCAGCGCGTGCCGGTGCGGCGCACCGAGATCGGCGGCGACCGCGAGGAAAATCTGCCGCTGCAATGGAGCGCGACGTCGGACACGCTCGACCGGCATCTCGCGCAGGCCGGCTGGCAGCGTGCGACGCCGTGGTCGCCGGCCACCGCGCTGCGGTGGCTGTTGCCGCAGGCGCCGGCCGATGCGCTGCCGGTGCTGCCGCGCTACACGCATGGCGAAAGCTCGCGCCGCGTGTTCGTGCGTGTCGATCCGGGCCAGCCGGAAAGCCGCCTCGTGCTGCGGTTGTGGCGTTATCCGTACGTGTTGCAGGACGCGCTCGGCATGCGGCCGCTGTGGTACGGCGCGCTGTATCGCGAGACGCTGCACCGGCCGGCGCGGCTGATGACGACCGTGCGCACGACGACGATCGACGATGCGGCGACGATTGCGAAGGCGCTGGCGGTCGAGCCGGCGATCGAGCATCCGCCGAAGGGGATGAAGGCTGCGCCGGCCGAGATGCTGCTGGTGTGGATGGTTCGGCCGTGAGGGAAAGGTCAGTTGGGGAGATACGGCGATGAGGGGAGGTTAACCGCCTCCGTGATTGCATTCAGTGCGAGCAGGGCGGCAGTGTGGCTATCGGGGTGGCCAAGCGATTCCGTCGCGACACTCGCATAGGCCGCAACAAGGTCAGGGTCCGCACGTAATTCGGCGATTTCCGCATCGTGATGGGATACAGCGCCTTTGGGTTGAGTCATGGTTGCTCCGTTGATGGTGCCCGTGGGGCAGGGGCTTAGCGAATGGCCTTGGACGTCGGTGTCACGCTCGGATCGCTACACAAGCGCTCGCATCCTCCGTCGCATATCGGGACCAGCGTTACTGCAATTTGATTGAGTGAAGGATGGCCGTCGTTGTCGGTGTCAGGGTGTTTGATGATCCTTGTATCTACCCAGATGTTCTGTTCTCTGATGCCCAACTGGATCAGGTAGGTTTTCAGCGCAATCGCGCGCCGCTGGGCGAGGGTTGCAGGATCCCGTTCCCGCACGTAACCCCCTGCGTAGACGATTCCGCGGATGTCGACGTCAGGCCAACTGCGGGCCTCCAGAACCATTTCAGCGATCCTCAACCGAGCCGTGTTTGGGATGTCGGTGGAGTTCAGCGGCAACGAATCTGCCATGTCTGTCGAAATGGTGCAGGCGTATGCAAGCGGTGCTGCGGCGAATATCGAAAGCGCGAACAGGGTTGCAGAGAGAACGTGTCGCATCATGCGAGTTCCTTATTCGTCGAAGCCGACGTAGCACGCCAGGCTGTCCGCGTTGCGAATGGCGTTGTCGGGATTGGATTGCGCCCAGAAGCTCAACCCGACTGAGACGCCATACATCTCGTCGGTGGAGTCGAACACATCCGTGAAATGCGTGCATTCGTGAATGAGCGTGAGCAGTTGGCAGCCGCGCCAGCGTTGCGCGGGCGGGGACATGCAGAAGTGCGAATAGATCGCGATGATACGTTTGTCGGAATCGGGCTTGCATACCGCAGCATCAGTGTGTCCGTTGTCCGGGAAAACCGTGCAGGTGATGTTCCGTTGTTTCTGCCGATCCCACCTGATGACGTTTTCCGGCTTGAGCGATTGCATGACATCCAGCAGCTTTGGCATTCCGATTCGAAGTATATTGCGCGCCATACTGTCGCTTCGTCCGAACCACTTCCGCACACGTAATTGTTCGGCATCGTCCCATCGTGTCAGGCCAGAAATTCGATCCTGAATCAAAGGAATAGCCATGTCGCGAAGTCGGACGATCGATGCTCTGAATGCCTTGTTTGACATGTTTTGGCATATTGGTGTCAGGTCTAGTTCGATATCCCTGACTGATCCCGATGTCGTGTTGGTAGAAACAGTACCGATCGGTTCCCAACCGTCGTCGTACGGAGACTCCGTATTGTCCTTGCATATGTGTTACTGCCCTCGATTGATTTCGATGGAGATTACGTTTTGGCCGGACGTCTCGACTCGACGTGTCAGTCCGTGTCCGTCAGTACGTCCTTCGACAAGCTGACCTGAGGAATCCGTGATCCGATATCGGATGTTTGCGAGAGGCTGTCTCGAGAATCGGTCGATCAACCGGATCTGTTCGTCGTGAATCGTCTGCGTCGGCGTTGTCGAGTGCTGGTGCAGGGCACCCGATTCCACAGGGGGCGTGCCGTCAGACGACTCCAGAAATATTCCTGGGTTGGTGCCAACAATCACGCGATTTCTTTTGCATGGGCAAGTGACCCGATCACCGTCGACGACTACGTTTCGACCGTTTTCGGAGATACCCTCCCCGGACCCAATAATTTCGAAAGTGCCATCGCAATTTCCGCAGGTCGCTTCGTCTCCGCTCAATGCGACACGCTTTCCGTTGTCGTAAATCGTCGAAGAGATCGCGATGACGAAGCCTCGCGTTGTCGTCGGGTCGTTATCCCGGATGGCGGCCTTAATCATTGAAGCCCCCCTTTTCCGGTACCTGTTGCCATACGGCCGACGCCAGGATGGAGGGCCTGGGATTGATGGCTGCACGCGTTGACTGACACTGAGGACAGCGGCAGCGGAGAACCGTTTCTGTTTGTCGTCCCGTAGTTCGTCCAATCGATTTGGGATGCTGATGATAAGGTCGAAACGGTACTGGAAGTCGTGTTATTGAGATAGATGGGACGTAGATCGTTGCGAATTGTCAGCGCGACCGGGGCGACATGAACGGCATGCAAGCGGTGTGGCTTCAGTCAATTTGGACTAAGACGAAACAGGGCTCTCGAAGCGGCCGAGGCAGACATATCTGCCGGGACCTCGGCCGCTCGTCGCATTCGATTCTTCTTTATCCCAATGCCACCCGTTCCGCCGCAAACCCCGCCAGCGTCCGCAACGCGTCCCGCGCCGACCGCAGGTAAAACGCCTGCAGATGGAACACATGCCAGCGCGCCGTGTGAATCTCCAGCCGGCACGGCACGCCACAGGCCTGCGCATGACGGGCCAGCCGCTGCGCATCCGACAACAGCACCTCCTGGTCGCCCGCCTGGACGAGCATCGGCGGCAAGCCGCGCAGGTCGGTGTCGAGCGGGCCGCGGGCCGCAACCGAACCGGCGCCGTGATACCAGCGCAGCCCCTGCTCGAGCCAGCCGCGACGGATCATCGGATCGTCGTGGCGGCGCGAAGCCAGCGTCGCGCCGCCGAGCGCCGGATCGGTCACGGGCGAGATCAGCAGCAGCGCGGCGGCGGCCGGCTCGCCGCGCTCGCGCAGTGCGATGGCCAGCGCGAGCGCCA
>NZ_JAAGPP010000049.1:0-53253 GCF_017104975.1 Burkholderia sp. Ac-20344 | reverse complement strand
CGACCGCCTGGTGATCAACGCGCAGAACTGCGTGCACTGCAAGACCTGCGACATCAAGGACCCGACGCAGAACATCGTGTGGGTCACGCCGGAAGGCGGTGGCGGGCCGAATTACCCGAACATGTAATTGCCGGAGCGCGCCGCCACGAGCGGCGCGTTTTTTGGGGCTGCCGTAAACGAAACGGGGCGCTGCCTGAAGCAGCGCCCCGTTTTGCATTCTCCGCGCAACTGCCGGGCGAGACGCCCAGCGCCCCGCCCGCTTGCGTCAGGTCGCGCTGCCCGCGATCTTCGGCGTCGGTGTCTCGACGTCCCCGCACTGCGCGCGATGGCGCAGCGCATGATCGATCAGCACCAGGGCGAGCATCGACTCGGCGATCGGCGTCGCACGAATGCCGACGCACGGATCGTGACGACCGAACGTTTCCACCGTCGCCTCTTCGCCGGCCTTCGTGATCGACCGGCGCGGCGTGCGGATGCTCGACGTCGGCTTGATCGCGATCGATACGGTGATGTCCTGCCCCGTCGAAATCCCGCCGAGCACGCCACCCGCATGGTTGCCGACGAAACCGCCCGGCGTCAGCTCGTCGCCGTGCACCGAGCCGCGCTGCGCGACGCTTTCAAAGCCTGCACCAATCTCGACGCCCTTCACCGCGTTGATGCTCATCATCGCCTTTGCGATGTCCGCATCGAGCCGGTCGAACACCGGCTCACCCCAGCCAACCGGCACACCCGATGCGACGACGTCGATGCGCGCGCCGATCGAATCGCCGTCCTTGCGCAGCGCATCCATGTACGCCTCGAGCTCCGGCACGACCGCCGCATTCGGCGAAAAGAACGGATTTTCGTGCACGTACGACCAGTCGACGAACGGCACGTCGATCTCGCCGAGGCCGCTCATGTAGCCGCGCACCTCGACGCCGAAGCGCTCGCGCAGCCACTTCTTCGCGACCGCACCCGCGCCGACGATCGGCGCGGTCAGGCGCGCGGACGAGCGGCCGCCGCCGCGGTAGTCGCGGATGCCGTACTTCTGCCAGTAGGTGTAGTCGGCGTGGCCCGGACGGAACGTCTCGACGATATTGCCGTAGTCCTTGCTGCGCTGGTCGGTGTTGCGGATCAGCAGCGCGATCGGCGTGCCGGTCGTCACGCCTTCGAACACGCCCGACAGGATCTCGACCTCGTCGGCCTCCTGCCGTTGCGTCACGTGCCGCGACGTGCCGGGCTTGCGGCGATCGAGCTCGACCTGGATGTCGGCTTCGGTCAGCCCCATTCCCGGCGGGCAGCCGTCGATCACGCAACCGATCGCGGGACCGTGCGATTCGCCGAAGGTCGTGACAGTGAAAAGCGTGCCGAGGGTATTGCCGGACATGATGGAACCGCCGAATAAGAAATGGACAGACCAGTACAGGCCTGCCGAAATATCGACAGGCCTATATCTTGCAAGTCGTGAAATATAGACAGGCCTATATTATGCCAGTCGTCCCGGCAGCGCGGGACCTACCCGGCACATCGCCACAGGCCATGCGTCGTGGCCGCCACCCGCCGAGGCACAAGCACGCCGCCCCTCGCGTGGACGGGCAATCACGTGGGGACGCCTGAATCCACTACCGCTCGGAGCCATCGACCGGCGCAAACCCGCCAGACGCGGCACCGCCTGCCCCTTACTTCCGCGCGCCGCGCAGTTCCGTTACCGCGGCCTGCAGCGACTCGGGCGTCGCGACCGACGCCGGGATCGGCTCGCCGACCGCCAGCGTCAGCCGGCTCATCACGCCGCGCTTGATGGGTCGCGGCATCCGCGCATCGGAATGCCGCGAAAAATAGCTGCCCCACAGCCCGCGCAGCGCCATCGGAATCACGGGCGCCGGCGTGCGGCTCAGGATCTCCGTGATGCCGTGGTGGAACGTATTGATGTCGCCCGTCTTCGTCAGCTTGCCCTCGGGGAAGATGCACACGAGTTCGCCGTCCTTCAGCGCAGCCTCGCATGCGTCGTATGCGCGCGCGAGCATCGCGGGATCTTCGTGACGCGGCGCGATCGGGATCGCCTTCGCGTGCCGGAACACCCAGCTCGCGAAGCGCGTCTTGAAGATCCGGTGATCCATCACGAAACGGATCGGGCGCGGGCTCGCAGCAGCCAGCACGAGCGCATCGACGTAGCTGACGTGGTTGCACACGAGCACGGCCGCCCCTTCCGCCGGAATCCGCTCCGCGTGCACGAGGCGAATCCGGTAGAAGGTATGCACGAGCACCCACGCAACGAAGCGCAGCAGGAACTCGGGCACGAGCAGATAGATGTACGCGGCCACGATCACGTTCAACAGCGCGGTGACGAGGAACAGCCCCGGGATGCCGACGCCGGCCTTGGTCAGCCCCATCGCCATCACGGCCGACAGGATCATGAACAGCGCGTTCAGGATGTTGTTCGCCGCGATGATCCGCGCGCGGTGCGTGGGTGCGCTGCGGCTCTGGATCAGCGCGTACAGCGGCACGCTGTAGAAGCCGCCGAACATCGCGAGCAGGAACAGGTCCGCCAGGATGCGCCAGTGGCGCGCGCCGGCCAGGAACTCGCCGACCGACAGCAGATGGCCGGGCGACGGCAGCGCGTGGCTCGCGAAATACAGCTCGATCGCGAACACGCTGATGCCGATCGAGCCGAGCGGCACGAGGCCGATCTCGACGCGCCGCTGTGACAGCCGTTCGCACAGCAGCGAGCCGAGGCCGATGCCGACCGAGAACGTCGCAAGCAGGATCGTGACGACGTCGGGGCTCGCGGACAGCACGTCCTTCGCGAAATTGAAGAACGACGTGAGGAACGTCGCGCCGACGAACCACAACCACGAGATGCCGAGCAGGCTCAGGAACACGGTGCGGTTCTGGCGTGCGAGCCCGAGGTTGCGCCAGGTCTCGCTGACCGGATTCCAGTTGATCACGAGATCGGGCTGCGGCGCCGGCGTGGACGGCACGCGCTGCGCGACGAGCCGCCCCGCGAGTGCAATGACGACGACGCTCACCGCGAGCACGCGCTCGCCGCTGCCTTCGATACCTGCCGCCGCGCCGCCGATGATCGTGCCGATCAGGATCGCGATGAACGTGCCCATCTCGACGAGGCCGTTACCGCCGACCAGTTCATGCTCGCCGAGATGCTGCGGCAGGTACGAATACTTGACGGGCCCGAACAGCGTCGAGTGCATCCCCATCATGAACGTGCACAGATACAGCAGCGATGCGCTGTGCGTGACGAAGCCGGCCGCGCCGACCAGCATCAGCACGATCTCGAAGGACTTCACGAAGCGCGTGAGGGTCGCCTTGTCGTACTTGTCGGCGATCTGGCCGGACGTCGCCGAGAACAGCACGAACGGCAGGATGAAGATCGCGGAAATCAGGAAGGCCGCCGTCTTCGCATCGACGCCGGAGAACCGCGCGGTGTGATAGGTGACGAGCGACGTGAAGCCGATCTTGAAGACGTTGTCGTTCAGCGCGCCGAGGAACTGGGTCGTGAAGAACGGCGCGAAACGGCGCTCGCGCAGCAGGTCGAACTGCGACGCGTGCGCGCGCCGTTCGTCACGCCGCCCGGAAGTGGCTTGCGTTTGATCGCTCATGCGGAATACGCGCGCGTTGTCTGGGCAGCGCTGCGCGGGCCTCGTGTGGTCATTGGAAAAACGGCGGCGCAGGACAAACCTGCGCCGCCGCATGCCGGGTGGCGGCGCCCGCGCATGACGGCGACGGGCGCGGCGTGGTTCACGACTTGTGCGCTTCGGCTTCCGATTCCGGCCAGTCGCGGATGTACGCCTTCAGCATCCGGTTCTCGAAGCTCTGCGCCTCGACGACCGTCTTCGCGACGTCGTAGAACGAAATGACGCCCATCAGCACCTTCTTGTCGAGCACCGGCATGTAGCGCGCGTGGCGCTCGAGCATCATCCGGCGCACTTCGTTGACGTCCGTTTCCGGCGTGCACGTGAGCGGCTCGTCCATCACCTTGCGCACCTGCACGTCGCCGATCGCGCCGCCGTTCACGTGCAGGCGCAGGATGATCTCGCGGAACGTCAGCATCCCGACGAGATCGCCGTACTCCATCACGACGAGCGAACCGATGTCGTGCTCGGCCATCGTATCGACCGCTTCGCGCAGCGGCTTATCGGGCGTCACCGTAAACAGCGTGTTGCCCTTCACTTTCAGAATATCGCTGACGCGCATCGTAGTCCCCTCTTGCTTGAATGCAAAACCTCTTTCGATCCTATCGGAAAGCCTGTCAAAAGGAAAGCGCGTGCCCGCGCGGCGGGCCGTCCCCCCGCTTGCGGAAGCGGGCCGCCGGCAGCACAATGGCCTCATGAACAGCGGCCCGAGGAGACGGCCATGGCGCATACGCATTCGGAGCAATTCGCCAGCTTCGCTGATTTCTACCCGTATTACCTGAACGAACACCAGAACCTGACGTCGCGGCGGCTGCATTTCATCGGCTCGCTCGGCGTGATCGGCTGCGTCGCGATGGCGATCGCGACCGGCGACTGGCTGTGGCTGCCGGCAGCAATCGTCTGCGGCTACGGGTTCGCGTGGGTCGGACACTTCTTCTTCGAGAAGAACCGCCCGGCCACGTTCCGGCACCCGATCTACAGCCTGATGGGCGACTGGGTGATGTTCAAGGATATTTGCACGGGCAAGATTCCGTTGTAACGGCCGGGCGCCCCGCTCACGCGGTCCGCGGCGGCCGCGCGTGCGGATCCGACACGGCGCCCGGCGCCTGCCCTGGGACTCCCGCCGGCTGCGCCCCCGCGAGCCGGTGCGTGGCGATCAGCGACGCGAGCGACACGTCGAAGCGGTCGCTCGACAGCACCGCGAGCAGCGCCGCGCCATCGACATGGCTGCGGCGCCGCTGCAGCTGGTAGGTGAGCTCCGTGCGGTCGATCACCAGCACGTCGAACAGCTGCGCGAGCGTCAGCTGCTCCGGGTTCGCGAGCAGGATGTAGCGCGGTGTGGTCTCGCCGCCACCATCCAGCCGCGCAACCCATTCCCGCTCCTCCATCGTCGTCAACAGGCGCTGCGCGGTTTCCATGTCGCAGCGCAGCATGGTCGCGAGCCGCATCGCCGTGTAGCCGCGCTTGCCGGCCGTGCGTGCTTCGGCGAGTCGCGCGAGCATTTCCAGCGCGTCGAGCAGGTCGCTGCCCGGATAGTGGATGCGGTGGAACTGGCCGACGCGGATCGCCGGCAGCGCGGAGGCCACCATCGCGCCGAGCAGCGCGATGAACCAGCTCAGGTACACCCACAGCAGGAACACGGGCAGCGCTGCGAACGCACCATAGACGGCCGTATAGGTCGGGATGCGCCGCACGTAGTAGCCGAAGCCGCGCTTCGCGAGCTCGAACGCGACGGCCGCGAACAGCCCGCCGATCACCGCGTCGCGCCACGCAACCGTGCAGTTCGGCAGGTACACGTACAGCAGCGTGAACGCGAGCACCGTCAGCGGCAGCGACACGAGCGCGAGCAGCCACTCGACGATCGACGTCGACGGTGCTGCGCCGGTAAAGGCAAGCGACTGCGTGAACAGGTACGACGAGATCGACAGGCTCACGCCGAACAGCAGCGGGCCGAGCGTGATCAGCGCCCAGTACGCGAGCACGCGCTGCGCGAACGGCCGGGGCTTGCGCACGCGCCAGATCAGATTGAAAGCCGACTCGATCGTCATCATCGTCATCACCGACGTGACGACGAGCACGATCAGGCCGGCCGTCGTCAGCCCCTTCGCCTTCGATGCGAACTGGTTCAGGTACTTGAAGATCTGGATGTTGAACTGCGCGGGCATCAGGTGATCCGCGAGGAACCCCTGCAGCGAGATCTGGAACGACGCGAACATCGGGAACGCGGTGAACAGCGCGAACGCGACCGTCACGAGCGGCACGAGCGCCAGCATCGTCGTGAACGTCAGGCTGCCCGCCACTTGCGGGATGCGATCCTCGGCGCTGCGCCGGGCCGCGAACTGCGCCAGGCGCTTGAGGGTGTCGAGATCGACGCTCAACTTCGGCAAACGGTTTCTCCTTCCTGATACCGCGCGCCCGACGGCGCGCCGCCGCCGCGCTGCGCGACGGCTTCAGCCCCTATAATAGCCGCTCGATTCCAGCAGGGGCCGACTGCACCGGGCACGCGCGCGGCCGCACGCGGCTTCCGTAGCCCATGAAAGACATCCTCGTCCTCTATTACAGCCGTCACGGCGCCACGCGCGATCTCGCGCTCGCGATCGCGAACGGCATCGACAGCGTGCCGGGCATGCAGGCCCGCATCCGCACCGTGCCGCCCGTGTCGGCCGTCTGCGAAGCCACCGCCCCCGACATCCCCGCCGACGGCCCGCCGTACGCGGAACTACGCGATCTCGAGGAATGCGCGGGCCTCGCGCTCGGCTCGCCGACCCGCTTCGGCAACATGGCCGCCCCGCTCAAGTATTTCCTCGACGGCACCACGCCGCAATGGCTGTCGGGCGCGCTGACCGGCAAGCCGGCCAGCGTGTTCACGTCGACGGGCAGCCTGCACGGCGGCCAGGAATCGACGTTGCTGTCGATGATGCTGCCGCTGCTCCATCACGGGATGATGATCGTCGGGATCCCGTATACGGAATCCGCGCTCACCACGACGCGCACGGGCGGCACGCCGTACGGCGCGTCGCACGTCGCGCAGCACGATCGCTCGGCAACCGCCGGGCTGTCGGCGGACGAAAAGGCGCTCGCGGCCGCGCTCGGCGTGCGGCTCGCGCGCGCGGCGGCCGCCCTGTCCAGCGCCCAGGCCGCCGAGGCCGCATGAACGCCCCCGCCCGCCCCGCCGTCGCGGCCCGGCCGCGCTACGCGCTGATCGCCATCGCGTGCCTCGTCGCGCTGATCGCGCTGTCGCTCGCGTGGGAGCTGTGGCTCGCGCCGCTGCGCCCGGGCGGCTCCGCGCTGATGCTGAAGGCCATCCCGCTCGCGCTCGCGCTGCCCGGCGTCTGGCGGCGTAACATCTATACGATGCAGTGGGCGAGCATGCTGATACTCGTCTATTTCGCCGAAGGCGTCGTGCGAGGCATGTCCGATCGCGGGCTGTCCGCAACGCTCGGCTGGTGCGAAACCGCGCTCGCCGTCGGCTTCTTCGTGGCGGCGCTGGCGTACGTCGCGCCGTACAAGCGCGCGGCAAAGAAGTCGCGCGCCGCGTCCTGACCCTTACGCGACAAGGTGATGATGTCCTCCGAAGCTTTCGTTTCCGCGTGCCGCGATGCGATCGGCGCCGACCATGTACTGACCGACCCGCACGATACCGAACCGTTCCTGACCGACTGGCGCCACCGCTACAAGGGTGCCGCGTGCGCGGTGCTGAGGCCCGCGAACACGGCCGAAGTCGCCGCGCTCGTCAAGCTGGCCAACGCACACGGCATCGCGCTCGTGCCGCAAGGCGGCAACACGGGCCTTGCCGGCGGCGCCACGCCCGACGCGAGCGGCAGCCAGGCCGTCCTGAGCGTCGCGCGCCTGAACCGCGTGCGCGCGCTCGATCCGCACAACAACACGATCACCGTCGAAGCCGGCGTGATCCTCGCCGACGTGCAGGCGCGCGCCCGCGCCGGCGGCCGGCTGTTCGCGCTGAGCCTTGCGGCGGAAGGCAGCTGCACGATCGGCGGCAACCTGTCGACCAATGCGGGCGGCACTGCGGTGCTGCGCTACGGCAACGCACGCGAGCTGTGTCTGGGGCTGGAGGTCGTCACGCCGCAGGGTGAAATCTGGGAAGGCCTGCGTGGCCTGCGCAAGGACAACACCGGCTACGACCTGCGCGACCTGTTCATCGGCGCGGAAGGCACGCTCGGGATCATCACGGCGGCCGTGATGAAACTGCATCCGCTGCCGGCCGCGCAGGTCACGGCACTCGCCGCGCTGGAATCGCCGCACGCGGCGCTCGATTTCCTCGCCCTCGCGCAACGCGCGGCCGGGCCGCTGCTGACCGGCTTCGAGCTGATGTCGGACTTCTGCATGCAGCTCGTCGGCAAGCACTACCCGCAACTGCGCTACCCGTTCGCGCAGACGCATGCGCAGACGGTGCTGCTCGAACTGTCCGACAACGAAAGCGAAGCGCATGCGCGCGGGCTGTTCGAGAAACTGATGGAAGAAGCGTTCGAGGCCGGGCTCGTGGTCGACGCGGTGGTCGCGGAGAATCTCGCGCAGTCGCGCGCGTTCTGGGACCTGCGCGAGCACATCCCGCTCGCGCAGGCCGACGAGGGACTCAACATCAAGCACGACATCGCGGTGCCGATTTCGTCGATCGCGCGCTTCATCGACGAGACCGACGCGGCGATCCAGCAGGCCGCGCCGGGCGCGCGGATGGTCACGTTCGGCCACCTCGGCGACGGTAATCTCCACTACAACGTGCAGATGCCCGAAGGCGGCGATCCGAAAGCGTTCCTGGCCGCCTTTCAGGCGCCGATCAACCGGATCGTCTACGACAACGTGCACCGCCACCACGGCACGATCAGCGCGGAGCACGGCATCGGCCAGTTGAAGATCGACGACGCGCAACGCTACAAGTCGCCGGTCGAAACGGCGCTGATGCGCACGCTGAAGACCGCGCTCGACCCGCGCGGCCTGATGAATCCCGGCAAGGTCCTGCGCTGAAGCCGCCCACTCCGGAGCCACGCCCGTGAAAGTCCGCGTCCTGTCAGACCTGCATCTCGAAAGCAACCTGCCCGACGCGATCCCGCATGCCGACGCGGATCTCGTCGTGCTGGCCGGCGACATCCACAATCATGCGGAAGGCCTGCGCTGGGCCGCCGAAACGTTCGATCCCGCGGTGCCGGTGATCTACGTGCCGGGTAACCACGAGTACTACGACGGGGAATTCGGCGCGCTGGAGACGGCGATGCGCGATGCAGCGCAGGCGCTCGACAACGTGCATTACCTGAACAACGACGTCTACGTCGATCCCGGGCAGCGGTTCCGCGTGCTCGGCACGACGCTCTGGGCCGATTTTTCGCTGTTCGGCGCCGACGAAGCCAGCGTCGCGGGCGCAATCGAGGCCGGGCTTCGCGTGATGCTCGATTTCAAGGGACTGATCCAGGTGACCTGGCCGCACGACGCGGCGCTGCATGTGGCGCCGGGTACCCCGGAACGGGATTTCTCGCCGGCCGACGCAATCGCGCTGCATCGACGCGGCCGAGCGTGGCTGGAAACGCAGCTCGCGACGCCGTTCGCGGGCCGGACGATCGTCGTCACCCACCATGCGCCGCACCGCCGCTCGCTGGCGGAGCGCTATGCGGAAGATCTTGCGTCGGCGGGATTCGTCACGGACATGGCGGAACTGGTGCAGCCGCCGGTAGATCTGTGGCTCCACGGCCACACGCATACATCATTCGATTATGTGGCGGACGGCGGCACACGCGTGGTGTGCAATCCGCGCGGCTACATCCACCGGCGCACCGGCGAACTGGAAAATACCGCGTTCGCGTGGGACAAGGTCGTCGAGCTCGGCTGAACGCCGAGCCCGCCCGGCCGCATTGCGCGGCCTGTTCCGACCCGGAGCGTGGCCGCGGGATCAGCGGCCGGGGCGGCGCGGCTCGCGCACTCGCACCGGCACCGGCTTCATCTGCGCCTTCGCCTTCATCGCGCGCAGCAGGTCGCGGGTCGCCGCGGCGGCCGCAGCCGCGCCAAGCAGGACTCCAAGGCCGATCATCAGGTGCGTATCCATTGCTGCTCCGGGGTTGCGTATCTCGTTAATTCCCACAGTATCAAACTGTCTGACACGCGTTCGTAAAAAAATGTTGCGTGAAGGACAAATCTCGTCAGATTGCAGTCCACCGCGCCGTCATGTCGCATGCGTGTACTGCGCGAGCGCGGCTTCGTCGGCTTCGAGCGTGGCCGGCAGCTCGTCGCGCAGGAAATCGACCCAGGTGCGGATTTTCGCGTCGAGGTACTGGCGCGAGGGATACAGCGCGTAGATGTTCATCACGTGCGACCGGTACTCGGGCATCACGCGCACGATGTTGCCGCTGCGCAGCCCGCCGATCGCCGAGTAGAGCGGCAACCCGCCGATCCCCATCCCTTCCCGCACGGCCACCGCGAGCGCCTCGGCGACGTTCACGCGGAACGGCGGCGCCGTGATCGGAATCACCTCGTCGCCGTGCGGCCCCGACAGCGCCCACTCGTCGAAGTGAAAGCCCGGCGCGACCATCCCGAGACAGACGTGCTGCCCGAGATCCGCCGGCGTATGCGGCGCGCCGTGCGCGTCGACATAGCCGGGCGACGCGCACACCACGCTGTAGCTCTCCCCGAGCCGCTGCGACACGAGCCCCGAATCCGGCAGGTCGCGGCCGACGACGATCGCGACGTCATACCCCTCGTCGAGCAGGTCGGGCATCCGCTGCGCGAGCGTCAGCTCGACGTGCACGTCCGGATAGCGCTCGCGATAGCGCGCGATGGCCGGCACCAGGTAGTGCTGGCCGAGGCTCGTGAAGCAATGCACCTTCAGCTTGCCCGACGGGCGCGCGTGCGCGTCGCCCGCCTCGGCTTCGGCCTGGTCGACATACGCGAGGATCTGCTCGCAGCGCTGCAGGTAGCGCTCGCCGGCTTCGGTCAGCGCGATCCGGCGTGTCGTGCGGTTCAGGAGGCGCGTGCGCAGGTGCGCCTCGAGGTCCGAGACCGCGCGTGACGCGTAGGCGGTGGTCGAATTCATCTGCTGGGCGGCCGCGGTAAAGCTTCCCGCGTCGACCACGCGGACGAACACCCGCATGTTTTGTAACGTATCCATCCCATTACCCGTTTGAATCCGGAGGGATTGTTGCACAGAGGCGAACAAGTATTGTCTCAGGATTCGTAAAAATGACTTGCACCCTTGTCCATTTATTCAGGAATCACTGAAAAATATAATCGCATCCGACTCATCTATATCCGAAAGGGAGAAAATCGTGCAGTCTCCGGCGACAAAAGGGACGCTCGCACTGGCGGTTCTTGCAGTCTCATTAATAATGGCCGGGTGCGCGAGCATGGGCGACAACAAGCCGCAGTCGGCCCGCATCGAGGCGAACGCGCTCGACGCGGGCGCCGCGATCCGGGCGGCCGACCGTGACGCGGGCTGGCCCGCGGCCGACTGGTGGCGCGCCTACCGCGATCCGCAACTCGACGCCTGGATCGCCAACGCCCAGGCCGGCAACCCGACGCTCGCGGCCGCCGAGGCACGGGTGCGCGAAGCGCAGGCAATGGCGCGCGTGGCCCGCTCGGCCGAATTGCCGCAGATCAACGGCAACCTCTCGCTGATGCGCGAGCACTGGCCGGACAACGTGTACTACGGCCCCGGCCCGCTCGCGAACGCCGATACCTGGAACAACACCGGCACACTCGGCCTGTCGTACCACCTCGACCTGTGGGGCAAGGACAAGAACGCGACCGAGCGCGCGCTCGACACCGCGCATGCGACCGCCGCCGACGCGCGTGCGGCGAAGCTCGAGCTCGAAGTCAACGTGGTGCGCGCGTATGTCGGCATGTCGATGAACTATGCGCTGCTCGACCTCGCGCACGCAACGTTCGAACGCCAGCGCTCGCTCGCCGATCTCGCGCGCAAGCGGCTGCAGGCCGGCCTCGGCACGCAGCTCGAAGTGAGCCAGGCGGAATCGACGCTACCCGACTATGAGCGCCAGATCGACAGCTACGAGGAAGCGATCCAGCTCGCGCGGCACCAGCTCGCCGCGCTGGCCGGCAAGGGCCCGGGCGCGGGCGACACGATCAAGCGGCCGCAGCTGTCGCTCGACGCACCGGCCGGCCTGCCGTCGGCGATGCCGGCCGACCTGCTCGGCCGCCGCCCCGACGTGGTCGCGGCGCGCTGGACGGTCGACGCGCAGGCGCGCGGCATCGATGTCGCGAAGGCGTCGTTCTACCCGAACATCGACTTGCTCGCGACGGTCGGCGGCTTCGGCGTGACCGCGCCGTTCACCGACTTCCTGCGCGCGATGAACGGCGGCTGGACGGCCGGCCCCGCGCTGTCGCTGCCGATCTTCGAAGGCGGCCGGCTGCGCGCGCAGCTCGGCGCGGCGAATGCCGGCTACGACCAGGCGGTCGAGCGCTACAACCAGACGATCGTCGGTGCGCTCAAGGACATCGCCGACCAGGTCGTGCGGATCCGGTCGCTCGATACGCAGAAGAAGGACGCCGCCCGCTCGGTGGCCGCCAACGACCGCAGCTACCAGCTGTCGCGCGAAGGCTTCCGCCGCGGGCTGACCGACTACGTGAACGTGCTGATCGCGCAGCAGCAGCTGCTACGCGCGCAGGAGACGGCCGCCCGCATCGATGCGGAACGCCTCGCCGCGCACGCGCAGCTGATGGCCGCGCTCGGCGGCGGCGTCGAGACGGGTACGGACGTGCCGGGCGGCCATCCGTCGGGCGATGAATCCGCCGCGGGCGCCGCCGCGCCTGCCGCCGCGTCGGGTGCGAAGCCCGTGGCAGCGGTCGCCCGGTCCGCGCAGGTCGCGGCCGCCGGTGCGTCCGGCGTGCCGGCCGCACGATAACGCGGAGCGACGCCATGTCAGCCTCCTCCCCCGCTTCCACGCCCGCCGGCGGTCCGTTCGCCGCCTGGACCGCCGCGTTCGGCGACTGGGCCCGCACCGACGGCGCCGCGTGGCTCTACCTGTTCAAGGCGCTGCTCGCGGCCTTCATCGCGCTCGGCGTGTCGATGCGGCTCGACCTGCCGGCGCCGAAGACGGCGATGACGACCGTCTTCATCGTGATGCAGCCGCAAAGCGGCGCCGTGCTCGCAAAGAGCTTCTACCGGGTTGCCGGCACGATCTTCGGGCTCATCGCGACGCTCACGTTCGTCGGGCTGTTCCCGCAGCAGCCGCAGCTGTTCCTGCTGGCGATCGCGCTGTGGATCGCGCTGTGCACCGCCGGCGCCGCGCGCAACCGCAACTTCCGCAGCTACGGCTTCCTGCTCGCCGGCTATACGACCGCGCTGATCGGCCTGCCCGCGTCGCAACACCCTGACGGTGCATTCATGAGCGCGATGACGCGCGTCTCCGAAGTCATCATCGGGATCGTGTCGGCCGGCGTCGTCAGCGCGCTCGTGTTTCCGCAGTACACGGGCGAGCAGATGCGCACGACGGTGCGCAAACGCTTCGGCAGCTTCGTCGACTACGTCGCGTCGGCGCTGTCGGGCCAGCTCGACCGCGCGCACATCGAGACCATTCACACGCGCTTCGTCGCCGACGTGGTCGGTTTCGAGGCCGCGCGCAGCATGGCCGTGTTCGAGGATCCGGACACGCGGATGCGCAGCGGCCGCCTCGCACGGCTGAACAGCGAGTTCATGAGCGCATCGAGCCGCTTTCACGCGCTGCACCAGCTGATGAACCGGCTGCACGCGGCCGGTGCGCAGGCCGCGATCGATGCGATCGAACCGTATTTCCGCGAAATCGCGCCGCTGCTCACGCGGCATGGCGAACCCGTGCGCACGTCGATCGACGCCGCGCATTCGGCCGAGCAATTGCTCGCGTGGCGCGACGCGCTGCCGCGCCGCATCCGCGCGACGCGCGCGGAACTCGAAACGCGGCCCGACTTCCCGCTGCTCGACTTCGATACGGCCGCCGAGCTGCTGTACCGCTTCATCACCGACCTGCAGGAATACGCGGCGACCTATGCGTCGCTCGCGACCGCGACGCACGAGCGCGAACGCTGGATCGAGCGCTACGAGCCGCGTACCAACCGGACAGCCGCCACGATCGCGGGGATCCGCACTGCGACGGTGATTCTCGCGCTGGGCTGGTTCTGGATCGAGACCGCGTGGCCGAGCGGCGTGATGCTGGTGCTGAACGCCGCGGCGACCTGCGCACTTGCATCGTCGGCGCCCCGCCCGACCGCGATGGCCGCGCAGATGGGGATGGGCACGGCGCTGGCCGTTTGCACCGGCTTCCTGCTGATGTTCGGCATCTACCCGCGAATCGACGGCTTCGTCCTGCTGTGCGCGGCGCTCGCACCGTTGCTCGCGATCGGCATCTACATGACGCTGAAGCCGAAGCTCGCGGGCTACGGGATGGGCTACCTGATCTTCTTCTGCTTCCTCGCCGGCCCGGACAGCATCACGCACTACGATCCGACGAGCTTCATGAACGACGCGCTCGCGCTCCTGCTGTCGATGCTGGTATCGGCGATCGCGTTCGCGGTGCTGTTCCCGCCGACCGCGCCGTGGCTCAAGAAGCGGCTGTTCGCCGACCTGCGCCACCAGGCCGTCGCGGCCTGCCACGCGCGGCTCGCCGGATTGCGCACGCGCTTCGAGAGCGGCGCGCGCGACCTGATGTACCAGGCGCACACGCTGTCGGCCGACCAGCCCGACGTGCAGCGCGACGCGCTGCGCTGGATGTTCGTGGTGCTCGAAACCGGCAACGCGGCCATCGACCTGCGCCACGAGCTGGCAACGCTGCCGCCCGACCCGCGCTATGCGCCGACGACGCCGTGGCGACGCGCGATCGAGACGATGCGCGCCGCGCTGTCGTCGCTGTTCACCCGTCCGGACGCCGAGCGCTTCGATGCAACGCTCGCCGCGGTCAACGATGCGATCGACGCGACCCGGCAGGCGCTCGACGCGTTCACGCCGACGCGCGAGGAGCGCCACCGGCTGCAGCGCATCCTGAGCCACCTGCATTTCGTGCGCACGGCCCTGCTCGATCCCGAATCGCCGCTCGCCGCGCTCAACCGCAACCGCCCCGTGCGTCCCCAACCAGGAGCCTCGTCATGATGCCGCGTGAAATCGCCATTCTCGATGCCTACATGCCCACGGTGGTGCTGATGTTCGTCCTCGGCGCGCTCGCGACCTGGGCCGTCGACCGCCTGCTCGCCTACACGGGCCTCTACCGTCTCGTCTGGCACCCGTCGCTGTTCCGGGCCTGCCTTCTCGTCTGCATTTGCGGCGGACTGAGTCTTGCCGTTTACCGTTGATTCCGAACCATCATGATTCTCAGAAAACTCTTCGGCTTCGTCGCGACCGCCGTCATTCTTCTCGTCGCGATCCTGATCGGGCGCTCGCTGTGGGTGCACTACATGGACGATCCGTGGACGCGCGACGGGCGCGTGCGCGCCGAGATCGTCAACGTCGCGCCGGACGTGTCGGGCGCGATCGTCGAATTGCCCGTGCATGACAACCAGCTCGTGAAAAAGGGCGACCTGATCATGCAGATCGATCCGTCGCACTACCAGATCGCGGTCGAGCAGGCGCAGGCGGCTGTCGCCGCCCGCCGCGCGGAACTGCAGATGCGCCGCGACGACGCAGCCCGCCGCGCGGATCTCGATGCGCTCGTCGTGTCGAAGGAAAACCGCGAGAACGCCGCGCACAGCGCGTCGAGCGCCGATGCGCAGTACCAGCAGGCGATCGCCGCGCTCGATGCCGCGAAGCTCAACCTCGAGCGCACGCGCGTCGTCGCACCGGTCGACGGCTACATCACGAACCTGCAGACGTTCAAGGGCAACTACGCGGTGGCCGGCCAGGCGAAGCTCGCGATCGTCGACAGCCATTCGTTCTGGGTCTACGGCTACTTCGAGGAAACCAAGCTGCCGCGCGTGAAGATCGGCGCGCCGGCCGAGATGCGGCTGATGAGCGGCGGCGTGATGAAGGGCCACGTCGAAAGCATTTCGCGCGGCATCTACGATCGCGACAACCCGCAAAGCCGCGACCTCGTCGCGGACGTGAACCCGACCTTCAACTGGGTGCGCCTCGCGCAGCGGGTACCGGTGCGCATCAAGATCGACGACGTGCCGGCCGACGTGGTGCTGTCGGCGGGCACGACCTGCACGGTCATCATCGATCCCGACAAGCAGAAGAAGTCGTAACGACCGAACGGCCGGGCGCGCTCAGGCCGCGATGCGAAAGCGCCCGACCAGCGACTTCAACGCCTGCGCCTGCTCGTCGAGCGCGTTCGCCGCGGCGGCCGCCTGCTCGACGAGTGCCGCGTTCTGCTGGGTGCCGGCGTCCATCTGCGTGACCGCGCGGCCGATCTCGTCGATCCCGGCGCTCTGCTCGTCCGATGCGGCGGAAATTTCGCCGATGATGTCGGTCACGCGCTTGACCGCACGCACGACGTCCCCCATCGTGCGGCCCGCATCGTGCGCGAGCGCCGCACCGTTCGCGACGCGTTCGACCGACGCGCCGATCAGCGCGCGGATCTCCTTCGCCGCGGTCGCCGCGCGCTGCGCGAGCAGGCGAACCTCGCCCGCAACCACCGAGAAGCCGCGCCCCTGCTCGCCGGCGCGTGCGGCTTCGACCGCCGCGTTCAACGCGAGAATGTTGGTCTGGAACGCGATCCCCTCGATCGTGCCGATGATGTCGCGGATGTTCTTCGCGCTGTCGTCGATCTCGCTCATCGTCGCCACCACGCGCCCGACGACTTCCCCGCCCGTCTCCGCGACGACCGACGCATTGGCCGCGAGCGCGCTCGCCTGCCGCGCGTTCTCGGCGTTCTGCCGGACGGTCGACGTGAGCTGCTCCATGCTGGCCGCGGTGCGCTCGAGCGCGACGGCCTGCTGCTCGGTGCGCTTCGACAGATCGAGATTGCCGGTGGAGATCTCGCCCGACGCGGCCGCGATCGCCTCGGCGCTGACAGCGATCTCGCCGACGGTCGCCGCGAGCCCCGTCTGCATCTCGGCCAGCGCACGCACCATGCTGTCGCGGTCGTGCCGGCCCAGCTTGATCGGCCGCGTCAGGTCGCCGCGCGCGATGTCCGCGGCGATCGCCTTCGCGTGCGCGGGCTCGCCGCCGAGCTGCGACGCGAGACGGCGCACGACGCGCTCGGCGATCGCGATCGCGAGCACGATCAGCGCGACCGTCATCGCCGCGATCATCGCGAACGACGACGAGAAAATGGTGGCGGACGCATCGAGCGTCGCCTTCGACTTCGCGCCGCGCGTCTTCACGAGTTCGGCGACGAGTTTCTCGAGCTTGCCGGTCTCGACCAGCAGCGACACGTCCTGCGTGCCGACCTGCCAGTTCATCTGCGACAGGTCGAGCGGCTGCGCACGCACGAGCGCGACGAAATCGCGCAGGTGCGCGCTCCACGTGCCGACTGCTGTCGAGAATGCATGCAGCCGCGCCGAATCGTCGACGTCGGCCGGATCCGCGTAGCGCTGCAGCGTGCCGAGCGCCTGACCGATCGACGCGAGCCCCGCGTCCACCTCGGCGCCCAGTTCGTCGCGCTCCTTCGCGGTGGTCGCAGTCAGCAGCATCTTCTGGGCACGGCTCGCGCGCAGCACTTCGGCCCGGACCTCCTCGGCCGCGCGGCTCGCGACGTGGCCCTGCGCGTAGACCGACGCGATCGACGCATTCAGCCGGCTGATCTGCCACAGCGAGAACATGCCGATCGCCAGCGTGCCGGCGAGCAGGATCGCGAATGCGGCGCGCAACGTCGCCTTGACGGTCCATGGCCGGTGCTCGCGACGTGCCGCTCGCAGGCGCCGGGCGGCGCGACCGGCGGCAACGTCCGGCGCGGCGGCGGCCGCACCCGGCTGTGGATGCAAAGATGCTGCTTTCATCGAACTATCCCCGTATTGATCACGCGGCCGGAAAGGTCGGTTCCGGCGGTCCGGCGCTCCGGCATTCCCGCGATGGCTGGCCATGCCGCGCGTCCTGCGCCCGCACGGCGGATAGCCGGTGCCGGGCGCGGTGCGCCTGTTGTCATTGGGTCCTTCTACGGCCGCCACCGCCGTTTCTTGAGTCCGGGAAACCACGCACCGGCCCCGGGCGCGGCCCCCGCTGACGGGCACGCGCGCCGCCAGCGTTATACCCGGTCAAAAAAACGGGCATCGGACGATCCATCGGATGAATGTCCGATTCACGATAAAACTTGTCCGGACATTCTCGATACGCCACATTACACTTCTTTGACGCAGCAACGATTCAAGACGCGCCGATCCCCAGCAGAGCGCGCCCGCCACCTCAACTCGTTCAGCTCTCACATGGAAACCAGCCTCGACACCGGCTCCGCCGGCGCAGCCGCCGCGCAGCCGTCCGCGCCCCCCGTCACCGGCACCGTCTATCCGGTGCTCGGCGCGATCAGCTTCTCGCACATGCTCAACGACATGATCCAGTCGTTGATCCTCGCGATCTATCCGATGCTCAAGAGCCAGTTCGCGCTGTCGTTCGCGCAGATCGGCCTGATCACGCTCACCTACCAGATCACCGCATCGCTGCTGCAGCCGCTCATCGGTCTCTATACCGACAAGCGTCCGAAACCGTACTCGCTGCCGGTCGGCATGGGCTTCACGCTCGCGGGGCTGCTGCTGATGTCGGCCGCGTCGAATTTCCCGATGCTGCTGGTGGCCGCGGCACTCGTCGGCTGCGGCTCGTCGGTGTTCCACCCCGAATCGTCGCGCGTCGCGCGAATGGCGTCGGGCGGCCGCCACGGGCTCGCGCAGTCGGTGTTCCAGGTCGGCGGCAACGCGGGTTCCGCGCTCGGGCCGCTGCTTGCCGCACTCGTGATCATTCCGCACGGCCAGCACAGCATTGCGTGGTTCTCGGCGGCCGCGCTCGTCGCGATGATCGTGCTCACGCAGATCGGCCACTGGTACAAGAAGCATCCGTCGATGAAGAAGAAGGCGGCTGCGGCCGGCCACCCGACGCTGTCGCGCGGCCGCGTGATGGGCGCGATCGGCGTGCTCGTGCTGCTCGTGTTCTCGAAGTACTTCTACCTCGCGAGCATCAACAGCTATTTCACGTTCTACCTGATCGACAAGTTCCACCTGTCGGTGCAGGCCGCGCAGATCCACCTGTTCGTGTTCCTCGCGGCCGTGGCGGCGGGCACGCTGATCGGCGGGCCGGTGGGCGACCGGATCGGCCGCAAGTACGTGATCTGGGTGTCGATCCTCGGCGTCGCGCCGTTCACGCTGCTGCTGCCGTACGCGAACCTGTTCTGGACGAGCGTGCTGACCGTGATCATCGGCGTCGTTCTGGCGTCGGCGTTCGCCGCAATCCTCGTCTACGCGACGGAGCTGATGCCCGGCAAGGTCGGGATGGTCGCGGGCCTGTTCTTCGGCTTCGCGTTCGGCCTCGGCGGTGTCGGCGCGGCCGTGCTCGGCCAGCTCGCCGACGCGACGAGCGTCACGTTCGTCTACAAGGTGTGCTCGTTCCTGCCGCTGATCGGCGTGCTGACGGTGTTCCTGCCGAACCTCGAAAGCAGCCGGCGCAAGAAGGCGTGACGAACCGGCCGCGGCGTACGCGCCGCGCGCGGCCGGTCGACCGGCTCGAATGAAGGAATCGGGAAAACGACGGCGGCTTCAGGCCGCCGTCGTCGCATGCAGCGTCAGGAAACGCTTGAGGATGCCGGACGAATAGCTGCTCGCGATCGCCGACAGGAAGTGCGAGAACGACTGCGTCGCGTGATCGTCGGCCGTATCGGAGATCGTGCGCACGAGCGCGAACGGCACCTCGTGCTCCGCGCACACCTGCGCGATCGCGGCCCCTTCCATTTCGACCGCGAGCGCATCCGGCAGCGCGTCACGCAGCGCGACGACCTCGCGCTCGCTCGACACGAAGCGATCGCCGCTGATGATGAGCCCGGCATGCAGCGCCGCACCGGCCAGGCCGAAGCGCGCGGCGAACTGCGCGCCCTCTTCCGCGACGAATGCCGTGCACGCGGCCCGCAGGCGCGCCGTCAGGGCCGCGTCGGTCGCGAAACGCGTGATGCCGAGCAGCGGCACCTCGTAGCGCGGAAAGAGCGGCGACGCATCGAGATCGTGCTGCAGCAGCGTATCGGCCACGACGACATCGCCGACGCGAACCGAGCGCGACACGCCACCCGCGACGCCGGTGAACACGACGCCCGCCACGCCGAATACGTGGATCAGCGCGCTGACCGTCGCGGCGGCCGCGACCTTGCCGACCCGTGCGAGCGTCACGACGCAGGCCGCGCCGTGCACGGTGCCGACGTGATAATCGCGGCGGCCGAGCGTGACCGTCTTCATCGCGCCGTCGGCGCGCATCGCGGCGATCAGGTCGCCGAGTTCCTCGGGCAACGCGGCCAGAATGCCGAGCGGACGGGGCGAAGCCGTCCCCACCATGCCGATGCCCATCATTCCACCGCCTGCAGCTTCGCGACCGCAAGCGCGAGCCACTTCTCGCCGTGCCGCTTGAATTTCACCTGCGCCTTCGCATCGGTGCCGTTGCCTTCGAGCGCGGTGACCGTGCCTTCGCCGAACTTGGTATGGAACACCTGCTGGCCGACCCGGAAGCCGGCATCGGCCGCGCGCTGCTTGTTCGCGAACGCGGGCAGCGGCGCGGACACGGCGGGGTCGACGATCTGCTCGCGACTGCCGCCGCCGGGCCGCGCGAACCAGTCGCGCCCGTACCCGGCGTTGTCCGACCGACCGCCCCAGCGCGAACCGGCCTCGACCTTCGGCGTCAGCCACTTGAGCACGTGTTCGGGCAGCTCGTCGAAGAAGCGCGAGCGCACGTTGTAGCGTGTCTGGCCGTGCAGCATCCGGCTCTGCGCGAACGACAGGTAGAGCCGCTCCTTCGCGCGCGTGATCGCGACGTACATCAGCCGGCGCTCTTCCTCGAGGCCGTCCGATTCGAGCACGCTGTTCTCGTGCGGGAACAGCCCTTCCTCGAGGCCCGTGATGAACACGGCCGAGAATTCGAGCCCCTTCGCCGCGTGCACCGTCATCAGCTGCACGGCGTCCTGCCCGGCCTGCGCCTGGTTGTCGCCGGCCTCCAGCGACGCATGCGACAGGAAGCCGGCGAGCGGCGTCATCGTGTCGGGGTTCTGTGCCGGGTCGGCGGGCGATACCGGATCGAGGACGTCGACCGCCGGATCGTCCGTCGCGGTGCCGAGCTCGGGCGCCGCGATCGCGCCGGCGCGCAGCGGAATCGAACGGGCCGGCGTGTCGAGCCCGTAGCCTTCCTCGGCGATGAACGCGGTGGCCGCGTTCACGAGTTCCTGCAAGTTCTCGAGACGGTCCTGGCCTTCGCGCTCGCCCTGGTAGAAATCGGCGAGACCGCTGGCGCGCACGATGTGCTCGACGGTGTCGGGCAGGTTCATGTGCTGCGTATCGGCGCGCATCTTCGCGACCAGGTTCGCGAACCCGCCGAGGCTCGTGCCGGCCTTGCCCGTGACGTACGGAATCGCGGCAGCCATCGAGCAGCCGTACAGGCGCGCGGCGTCGGCCAACTGCTCGATCGAGCGCGCGCCGATCCCGCGGGTCGGGAAGTTCACGACGCGCACGAACGCGGTGTCGTCGTTCGGGTTGTCGATCAGGCGCAGGTACGCGAGCGCGTGCTTCACTTCCTGACGTTCGAAGAAGCGCAGGCCGCCGTACACGCGGTACGGGATGCCCGACGACATCAGCGTGTGCTCGATCGAGCGCGACTGCGCGTTGCTGCGGTACAGGACGGCCACTTCGCTGCGCGCCATCCCGGTGTTGATCAGCGAGCGGATCTCCTCGACGATCCAGCCGGCTTCCTGCGAATCGGTGCTCGCCTCGTACACGCGCACGGGCTCGCCGTGGCCCGCGTCGGTGCGCAGGTTCTTGCCGAGGCGGTGCGCGTTGTTCGAGATCAGCTGGTTCGCGGCGTCGAGGATGTTGCCGTGCGACCGGTAGTTCTGCTCGAGCTTGATCAGGTTGCGCACGCGGAATTCGTCTTCGAAGTCGCGCATGTTGCCGACGTTCGCGCCGCGGAACGCGTAGATCGACTGGTCGTCGTCGCCGACCGCGAAGATCGCGTTCTCGCCGCCCGCGAGCATCTTGAGCCACGCGTACTGCAGCTTGTTGGTGTCCTGGAACTCGTCGACGAGGATGTGCCGGAAGCGCGCCTGGTAGTGCGCGCGCAGCGGCGCGTTGTACGCGAGCAATTCGTAGCAGCGCAGCAGCAGCTCGGGGAAATCGACGACGCCCTCGCGCTGGCACTGCTGGTCGTACGCCTGGTACAGCTCGACGAACTTGCGGTTGAAGTTGTCGGTCGCGTCGACCTTGTCGGGGCGCAGCCCCTGCTCCTTCGCGTTGTTGATGAAGTACTGCACGTTCTTCGGCGGGTACTTCTCGTCGTCGACGTTCGCCGCCTTCATCAGCCGCTTGATCGCGGACAGCTGGTCGGCCGTGTCGAGGATCTGGAAGGTCTGCGGCAGGCCGGCGTCGCGCCAGTGCGTGCGCAGCATCCGGTTGCACAGGCCGTGGAACGTGCCGATCCACATCCCGCGCGTGTCGATCGGCATCATCGCCGACAGGCGCGCCATCATCTCGCGCGCGGCCTTGTTCGTGAAGGTCACGGCGAGCACGGTGGGCGGCGACGCGTAGCCCTGCTGGATCAGCCACGCGATGCGGGTGATCAGCACGCGGGTCTTGCCGCTGCCCGCCCCTGCGAGGATCAGCGCCGGTTCGTTCGGCAACGTGACGGCGGCGAGTTGTTCGGGGTTCAGATTGGCGAGCAGGTCGGGCATGGAGCGGCAGCGAACGGGCGAGAAAAATGCGGACCCGACATTATAAGTCGGCCGAGCGATGCCGCTCCCGATCCGTTCGACCGACCGTCGCGAGCGCGTGGCGGCCGCGTCGCGACGGGCCCGCGCGGGCAAGGCGATGGCTGGTCGATGTGCATCCATTTATAATTGTCGGATTCGGCATCCAATTCACGCATTTTTCGGCAGATTTCCAACATGAGCGACAACACGCTTGCGAAGAGTTTCGAGCCCCACACCATCGAGTCCCAATGGGGGCCGGAGTGGGAAAAGCGCGGCTATGCGGCCCCGGCATTCGACCCGGCCCGCCCCGATTTCTCGATCCAGTTGCCGCCGCCGAACGTGACGGGCACGCTGCACATGGGCCACGCGTTCAACCAGACGATCATGGACGGCCTCGCCCGCTACCACCGGATGCTCGGCGAGAACACGCTGTGGGTGCCCGGCACCGACCACGCCGGGATCGCGACCCAGATCGTCGTCGAGCGCCAGCTCGACGCGCAGGGCGTATCGCGCCACGACCTCGGCCGCGAGAAGTTCGTCGAGCGCGTGTGGGAATGGAAGGAAAAATCCGGTTCGACGATCACCGGCCAGGTGCGCCGTCTCGGCGCATCGACCGACTGGTCGCGCGAATACTTCACGATGGACGACAAGATGTCGGCCGCCGTGCGCGACGTGTTCGTCACGCTCCATGAACAGGGCCTGATCTACCGCGGCAAGCGCCTCGTCAACTGGGATCCGGTGCTGCTGACCGCCGTGTCGGACCTCGAAGTGGTGAGCGAAGAGGAAAACGGCCACCTGTGGCACATCCGCTACCCGCTCGTCGACGGCTCCGGCTCGCTGACCGTTGCAACGACGCGTCCGGAAACGATGCTCGGCGACGTCGCGCTGATGGTCCACCCGGAAGACGAGCGCTACGCGCACCTGATCGGCAAGCTCGTCACGCTGCCGCTGACGGGCCGCGAGATCCCGGTGATCGCCGACGACTACGTCGACCGCGAGTTCGGCACGGGCGTCGTGAAGGTCACGCCCGCGCACGACTTCAACGACTACCAGGTCGGCCAGCGCCACAAGCTCGCCCCGATCGAGATCCTGACGCTCGACGCGAAGATCAACGACAACGGCCCCGAGCAGTATCGCGGCCTCGACCGCTTCGACGCGCGCAAGGCGATCGTCGCCGACCTCGACGCAGAGGGCTTCCTGGATTCGGTGAAGCCGCACAAGCTGATGGTGCCGCGCGGCGACCGCACGGGCGTCGTGATCGAGCCGATGCTGACCGACCAGTGGTTCGTCGCGATGACGAAGCCGGCGCCGGAAGGCACGTTCAATCCCGGCAAGTCGATCACGGAAACGTCGCTCGACGTCGTGCGCAGCGGCCAGATCAAGTTCGTCCCGGAAAACTGGACGACCACCTATTACCAGTGGCTCGAGAACATCCAGGACTGGTGCATCTCGCGCCAGCTGTGGTGGGGCCACCAGATTCCCGCGTGGTACGGCGAAAACGGCGAGGTGTTCGTCGCGCGCAACGAGGAAGAAGCGCGCGCGCAGGCTGCCGCGAAAGGTTATGCGGGTGCGCTGAAGCGCGACGAGGACGTGCTCGACACGTGGTTCTCGTCGGCGCTCGTGCCGTTCTCGTCGCTCGGCTGGCCGAACGAAACGCCTGAACTGAAGCACTTCCTGCCGTCGTCCGTGCTCGTCACGGGTTTCGACATCATCTTCTTCTGGGTTGCCCGGATGGTGATGATGACCACGCACTTCACGGGCCAGGTGCCGTTCCACACCGTCTACGTGCACGGCCTCGTGCGCGACGCGGAAGGCCAGAAGATGTCGAAGAGCAAGGGCAACACGCTCGACCCGATCGACATCGTCGACGGCATCGACCTCGACACGCTGGTCGCAAAACGCACGACGGGCCTGATGAACCCGAAGCAGGCCGCGACGATCGAGAAGAAGACGCGCAAGGAATTCCCGGACGGCATCGCTGCGTTCGGCACCGACGCGCTGCGCTTCACGATGGCATCGATGGCGACGCTCGGCCGCAACGTGAACTTCGACCTCGCGCGCTGCGAAGGCTATCGCAACTTCTGCAACAAGCTGTGGAACGCCACGCGCTTCGTGCTGATGAACTGCGAAGGCCACGACTGCGGCAGCGACAAGCCGGAAGTCTGCGGCGCGGGCGATTGCGGCCCGGGCGGCTACCTCGACTTCTCGGCGGCCGACCGCTGGATCGTGTCGCTGCTGCAGCGTACCGAAGCCGACATCGCGAAGGGCTTCGCCGATTACCGCTTCGACAACGTCGCAAGCAGCATCTACAAGTTCGTGTGGGACGAGTACTGCGACTGGTATCTCGAACTCGCGAAGGTGCAGATCCAGAACGGCACGCCGGAACAGCAGCGCGCGACGCGCCGCACGCTGCTGCGCGTGCTCGAGACGGTGCTGCGCCTCGCGCACCCGGTCATCCCGTTCATCACCGAAGCGCTCTGGCAGAAGGTTGCGCCGCTCGCGGGCCGCTATCCGCAAGGCAAGGCCGAAGGCGAAGCGTCGCTGATGACGCAGGCGTACCCGGTCGCGAACCTGCAGAAGATCGACGAGACGTCCGAGCAGTGGGCGGCCGACCTGAAGGCGATCGTCGACGCGTGCCGCAACCTGCGCGGCGAGATGAACCTGTCGCCGGCAACCAAGGTGCCGCTGCTCGCAGCCGGCGATGCCGAGCGCCTGCGCTCGTTCGCGCCGTACGTCCAGGCCCTCGCGCGCCTGTCGGAAGTGCAGATCCTCGCGGACGAAGCGACGCTCGACAAGGAAGCGCACGGCGCGCCGATCGCGATCGTCGGGCCGAACAAGCTGGTGCTGAAGGTCGAGATCGACGTTGCGGCCGAACGCGAGCGCCTGTCGAAGGAAATCGCGCGCCTGACGGGCGAAATCGCGAAGTGCAACGCGAAGCTCGGCAACGAGGCATTCGTCGCGAAGGCCCCGCCGGCCGTGGTCGAACAGGAGCAGAAGCGCGTCGCGGAATTCCAGAGCACGCTCGAGAAACTGCGCGCGCAGCTCGATCGGTTGCCTGCGTAACAAAGGGTAAGGTCATTTGCGTTCACTATAATGCGAACGTGAACATAGACCGTCTGACAAGTCGATTACAGGAATAAAGGTTCGATCATGTTGAAAGTTACCAAGGCAGTGTTCCCCGTGGCCGGTCTCGGCACGCGGTTCCTCCCGGCAACGAAAGCGAGCCCGAAGGAGATGCTGCCGGTCGTCGACAAGCCGCTGATCCAGTACGCAGTCGAGGAAGCGATCGCCGCCGGCATTACCGAGATGATCTTCGTCACCGGGCGCAGCAAGCGCGCGATCGAGGATCACTTCGACAAGTCGTACGAGGTCGAAGCCGAACTCGAGGCGCGCGGCAAGGAAAAGCTGCTCGAGCTCGTGCGCAGCATCAAGCCGAGCCATGTCGACTGCTTCTACGTGCGCCAGCCGGAAGCGCTCGGCCTCGGTCATGCGGTGCTGTGCGCGGAAAAGCTCGTGGCCGACAACCCGTTCGCGGTGATCCTCGCCGACGACCTGCTCGACGGCAACCCGCCCGTGATGAAGCAGATGGTCGACGTGTTCGACCACTATCACAGCTCGGTGATCGGCGTCGAAGAGATCCCGCCGTCGGAGACGAAGTCGTACGGGATCGTCGACGGCAAGGAGTGGGAGGAGTCGATCGTCAAGATGTCGGCGATCGTCGAAAAGCCGGCGCCGGAAGTCGCGCCGTCGAACCTCGGCGTGGTCGGCCGCTACATCCTGAAGCCGCGGATCTTCCAGCACCTGCGCGCGCTGAAGCCCGGCGCGGGCGGCGAGCTGCAGCTCACCGACGCGATCCAGGCACTGCTCGCCGACGAACAGGTGCTCGCCTACAAGTACCAGGGCACGCGCTACGACTGCGGCAGCAAGCTCGGCTACCTGAAGGCGACGGTCGAATTCGCGCTGCGCCATGCGGAAGTCGGCGCGGAATTCGACGCATACCTGCGCGCGCGCGGCAACGCACGCCCGGCCGAGTAAACGCGGCAAGGGCTCGCTCCGGCGTGCCCGCCCTCACCTCACCGGCCGCCGCTCAGCGCGCTTCGGCCGGCTTCACCGAGACGACGCCCGGCATCCCGCCCGCGTCGTCTTTTTTCGTCTTGACGAGCCAGCCGCCGCCGTCGCCGAACGGCACCTTCGCGAGCGCACTCTTCACGAGCGCCGGTGCGGCCTGCTGCGTGCCGGGGTCGCGATCGCGCAGCGCGGCCGATACGCGGTAGACGTCGGCGCCCGATTTCGCGTCGACGAAACGCAGCGTCAGCACATGGCGATACACGCGGCCCATGAACGGCAGCGCGAACGGCGCCGGCCCGTCGACCGTCACGCATGCGCTGCTCGCGGCACCGCAGCCGTCGGCGCTCGCCGCCACCGAGGCCGGCTGCGTCGCGTACGCGATCGACAGCCGGTAGCGCGCGGCCGCGAGCGGCTTCGCGTCGAAGCCGCGGTGCGCGAGTTCGTCGCGCACGAGCGTCTCGATCTGCCGGTATTCGGCATCGTCGGCCTGCGCGGCCGTCCGAACGAAATCGTAGCCCTGCGCGTCGGATGCGAACGCGTTCGGCTGCCCGACCGCACTGACGCCGCTCGTCACGCCGGCGCAACCCGTCAACAGCGACGCCGCCAGTGCGGTCGCTGCCCATTCCTTTCTCATGGCTTTCCCCAAATACCTGCCGTCGTGCCCGGCCCTGTCAGGCGGACGGCTCGTCGATCGCAGGCAGCGACACCGTCACCGCAGTGCCGACACCCACCTCGCTGTCGACCGACACGCTGCCCCCATGGCGCGTGACGACCGTCTTCACGAATGCCATGCCGAGCCCGGAACCCGAGATTTCGGGCCGCTCGCCGGCATGGAACCGCTTGAAACGCTCGAACAGATGCCGCTGATCCTCCGGCGCAATGCCGTATCCCTGATCGCGAATCGTACAGAACAACCGTTTCGACGCGTGCTCGACCGCCAGCGTACACGTGATCACGGTATCGGACGGACTGTATTTGACTGCATTGTTCAACAGGTTCACGAACGCGCGCGTGATCAGCGAGCGATCCGCGCGCACCCAGCACATGCCGGTGCCGACGTCGGTGTCGACACGAATGTGCTTCGCCTGCGCCTGCGGCCACACCTCGTCGCTCGCATCGATCAGCACGTCGACGAGGCTCGTCACCTCGAGCTGGTACACCTGCGACTCCGCGCGCGCCAGCTGCACGAACTCGTCGGCCAGCGACAGCGCGCGGTGCGCGTAGCGCTCGATCCGCGCGAGCAGCCCGCGCATCGCGTCGGTCTCGGCGCGGTCGCGCTCGATCTCGACGAGCGCGAGAATCGACGACTGCGGGGAGCGCATGTCGTGCGACAGCAGGTGCAGCGCTTCCTCGCGCTGCCGCTCGGCCGCGTGCAATTCGGTCACGTCGACGAGGCCGGCGATCCAGCCCGTCACGCGGCCCTGCGCGTTCGTGCAAGCCGCGTAGCGTAGCAGATGGTCGAGCCCGTCGCGATCGCGCACCTCGATGCCGCGCGCCATCGCGTCGTGTTCGGCCTCGAGCGTCGGGTCGAGCACCGCCGGCCAGTGTTCGCGGATCGCTACATCGTGTTCGGCATTGCCGTCGACGGTCTTCATGAAGGTCAGCTCGCCGAGCGCGGTGCGCAGCGGCCGCCCTTCCGGCAGCGGCAGCGACAGGCGCGACCCGTAGCGCTTGGCCGCATGGTTCGCGATCAGCACGGTGCCGGCCAGGTCGGTCACGAAGATCGGCTCGGGCATGCTGTCGAGGCTGTCCCACACGAAGCGTTTCATGTCCTGCACGCGCTGCGCGGCTTGCGCCATCAGCGCCATCTGCCGCTCGAGCACGTCGCCGCCGACGCTGCGCGTGCGCGGCGCCTCGGGCAGCAGGTGCGGCTCGTCGGCGAGCCGCTGCAGCTCGCGGCGCAGGTACGACATCGTCATTTCCAGGCGCCGCCAGTTCCAGATCGGGTAGACGGCGATCAGCCCGAAGATCGCGGGGGCCGGCGACAGCCAGATGCGCGCCTCGAACAGCAGCGCCAGGCTCGCGACGACAGCGAGCACGGCCAGGCTCAGCGTCAGCAGCAGCGCACGCCACGGCGACAGCATCAGGAAGCCGCCCAGCAGCACGGCGAGCGGCAGCAGCGACGCGACGAACAGCCCGGCGCGCGACACGGGCGAGATCGCACTGCCGGTCGCCAGCATGTCGAGCACGTTGGCATGGATATACACGCCGGCAAGCGGCCCGAACTCGCCGGACACGGGCGTCGCGAAGCGGTCGTACAGGCCCGATGCCGTCACGCCCACGACGACGATCTTGCCGCGCAGCGCGTCGGGCTTCACGCGCCCTTCGAGCACGTCGTCGAACGACAGCGTCGGGTATGCGGGCGTGCTGCGGCTGAACGGGATCAGGTAGCGCCCCTCACCCGCCGCGTCGCGCGACAGGTCGTGCGCATGCGCGCCGGGTGCGCCGCCGACCGGATGCAGCCGGCCGCCCTGGATCGCGCGATACACGGGCACCATCAGTTGCGGCCAGCGCACGCGGCCGTCGCTTTCGAACAGCGCGACACTGCGGACGATGCCGTCGCGGTCGACTTCGAGGTTGATGTGGCCGAGCCCGACCGCACGCGCCGCGAGCGCGGCCACCGGCGGATCGACCGCGCGCGTGCCGTCCGCCTGCTCGGGGCTCAGCAGCACGGGCAGGAAGGTCGGCACGCGGCTCATCGCGTCCGCGAACGCGCGATCTTCCGGCGACGGTTCGGTAAACAGCACGTCGTAGACGACGGCGGCCGGCTGCGCGCGCGCCAGCGTGTCGAGCAGCCGCGCATGCACGTCGCGCGACCACGGCCATCGGCCGAGCGCGGACACGCTCTGGTTGTCGATGTCGACGACGACCACGTCGGGCGCCAGCGGCAGGCTGCGCAGCATCAGCAGCCGGTCGTAGATCAGGCCGTCGACGCTCGACGACAGGCGGCCGAGCGCGCACGCGAGAATCACGGTGATCCCGAGGCAGCCGATCGCGATCCATTCGATCAGGAAGCGGCGGCCGAGGCGCCGCCGCGGGGAAACGGTGTCGGGTTTCATGCGCCGCGGATCAGCGCGACAGCGTGAACGCGCTGACCGGACTGGTCTTCTCGTAGAACTTGCCGCCTTCGAACTCCTCGACGGTCACGGCCCAGAAATAGTCGCCCGGCGGCAGGTGCGCGACGGTGATCTGACGCGCCTTCAAGCCGACCTGGTCGACGACCGGCGCGCTCAGGTCCTTCGAGCGCGACAGCACGAACCGGTAGCGCGCATCCTTGCCCGCACCGTTCGGCGACCAGCGGAACTCGTAGCCGCCGGCACCCGGCGACGCGCTCGCGTCGAGCCCCATCACGCGGCGCTCGAACGCGTACGTGCGGGGCCGGCCCTCAAGGCCGTTCGCATCGATCGCGGCGACCCGCACGAAGTAGTTCCCGTTCGGCACGTCGCGGAAGACCGCGCGCGGCGAATCGGTACGCGTTTCGCGGAACAGGTCGAGCAGCCCCGCATCGTGCGCGAGCTGCACGCGGTATGCATGCGCCTGTGCGAGCGGTGCGACGTCGAACGCGACGTCGGGCTCGTCCTGCACCTTGTCGGGATGCGCGAGCGCCGGCGCGGGCAGCAGCTCGACGGGCGCGCCGACCGCGCCGGACGACGTCGCGACACTACCGAAATTCGCATGCACGAGCGTCGGGTCGGCCGGCTGCCGGCCGCCCGCGACACCGACCGTGCCGTCGAGCACTTCGACGCGCGTCGACGCATTGCCGGCCGCGTCGTAATTCACGCGAAAACGCGTGCCGCGCACGCCGGCCACGACCGACGGCGAACGGATCTGGAAGCGGTCGTCGCGTTTCTTCAGATGGGTGACCTCGCTGTCGACCGAGCCGCGCGTGAGTTCGAACTCACGATCGAGCGTGCCGGTCAGCACCGTGCGGCGCAGCGCCTTCAGGTCGAGCTGGCTGTCGGGGGGCAGGCTCATGTGCGTGCCGTCAGCGAGCTCGAGCGTCACGAAGCCGTTCGGGCCCGTGCGCACGCGATCGCCCTCGGCGAGCGTCGCATCGTTCGCGAGCGGCGCGTAAGCGTCGCCGGACGCGCGTTCGGCCGTGCCCTGCACCGCGACGACGCGCGCGGTCAGCTTTTCCTTGCGCAGACGCGCCACCGGCAGCTTCAGCGCGATGCCGGGCTGCAGGTGCTTCGGCGCGGGCACGCCGTTGATCTGCTGAAGCAGTTGCCAGTCGTCCGCGCCCTGCAGGTAGCGCGCGGCGACGTCGTACAGCGTGTCGCCCGCCTGCGTGCGGTAGACGATCATCTTGCCCGCGGCAGCCGGCGGCTGCGCGGCCGCATGCTGCGCGGCGAACGCAAACGCCACCGCGCAGGACACGCGCAGCGCCGCCGTGCGCAGATTCGCCGTGCGCTGCGTGATTCCCGCGGTCACTCCGGTTCTCCCTGGCCGACCCGCTCGAGCCGGTAACCGTAGCCGTAGATCGGCGCGAGGCGATAGCCGTTTTCGGGCCGCAGGCCGAGCTTGGTGCGCAGCATCGAAATGTGCGTATCCATCGTGCGCGACGGGATGTCGGTCGCCTGCTTCCACACGAGATCGAGAATGTGCGCGCGCGACAGCGGCCGGTCGAGATGCTGGAACAGCAGCAGCGCGAGCTCGAATTCCTTCTGCGTGAGGCTCACGGCCTTGTCGCCGACGTACGCCTGCTTCAGGTTCACGTCGAAACGGAACTGATCGAATTCGCGAACGGTGGCCTCGGCGTTGACCGGATACGCGCGGCGCAGCAGCGAACCGATGCGCGCGCGCAGGATCGGGCCCGACACGGGCTTGACCACGTAATCGTCGGCGCCGGCGTTGAGGATCTGCGTGATCCCCGCCTCGTCGTCGCGGCTCGTCATGAAGATGATCGGCAGGCTGTGCTCGGTCTGATTGGCACGCACCCACTTCAGCACTTCCTCGCCGGACATGTCGGGCACGTTCCAGTCGAGCACCAGCAGATCGAACGTCTCGCGCTGCAGACGCTTCTTCAGGGCCTTGCCTTCCTTGAACGCATAGCACGTATGGCCAACGGCCGTCAGCGTTTGACTGACGAAATCCGTCTGGGCCGGATCGTCATCCAGTACAGCAATTCTCATAGCACCCCGCAAATCGAAATCGATTCGTCCAGTTCGGCTCCCCGCCCTCACCCTGCCGCGCAGCACGCGCGCGGCTTCCGGATACCGGCCGGCGAGCCGTCGTTCGCCGCTCGCGCCACCTGCGCAAACCGGCGACCCCGGCTAAATATCTCAAAAACGGGGCACGGACGAACCGGCGATTTCATCATAGTAGTATGAAATTCGCCAATAAATTGCGCGGACTACCGTCTTTTCTTCGAATAATCCTTCCCGCCGCGCATTCGAGCGCCTAATCGACGCCCGCGATACCGGTCACCGGCTCGGCGACATCGTCGGCCGACACCCACCGCGACAGCGGTTCCGGACGCGCCGGTTGTACGAGCATCCGCTGCAGCTGAGCACGCACGCGCTCCCACGAAGTAGCCGCGTAGTCCGGCTGGCTCGCCGCCCACGCCTGCGCCAGATCGAACACACGCTCGATCGTCGCACCGCAGTAGGTCAGGCCCGAGCCGTCGTGCTGCGCGGCATCGCGCAGCCGTTCGTCGAGCCACTCGGCCAGCCACGGCATCTCGGCCGCGGCCGAATCCGCGTAGGCCTCCAGCGCGGCACGCGCGTGGCGATCCTGTTGCGGGTCGAGCTCGATACGGCTCAGCCCCGATACGCTGCGTTCCGCTCCGGACGGACTTCGAATGGTCCCTGGTCTGAAGGACATGTCCTCTCCCCGTTGTACGACGGTAGCGTCAGGCATGGCCCCCGTGCCCGCCATAAGACGTACCGTGGCCGGCGCATCCGCTGGGAGCGGACGACCGGCCGGGTCAGTATACGCAGCCGGTCGTGAAGCGAGGTTTAAGAATTGTCAGAGAAGCGCCGCCGGTATCAGGGGCGGCCAGCACCGTGATGCGGGCCGTCAGCGGCGGCGCATCAGGAACACGAAAGTCTTGTCCTGCGTCGTCGATTCGACGATCTCGTTGCCCGTCTGCTTCGCGAACGCGGCGAAATCGCGCTGCGAGCCCGGATCGGTCGCGAGCACCTTGAGGATTTGCCCGCTTTCCATATCGGCGAGCGCTTTCTTGGCGCGCAGGATCGGCAACGGGCAATTGAGCCCGCGCGCGTCCACTTCCTTGTGAATCTGCATCGGCTGTCGACCTTCGAATGACGCGCCATCCAAGGCGCGGAAAGAAGCGGGGATTTTACCGCAGCGCCGCCGCCCGTGCCGCCCGCGGCCCGGCGCCCGCGGACACCGGGCTCAGATGCCCGAAAACCCGCCCGCAAGCCGTTCGCGCAGGTGCCGCACGAGCGCGCGCACCGCGCTCGGCACGACCGGGCTGTACGGGCGGATCGCGAAGATGTGGTCGCCGAACGCGCCCGACGGCCGCCAGCCGTCGAGCAACGCGATCAGGCGGCCGGCGTCGAGATCGCGCTGCGCGCTGAAATCCGGCAGCAGCGCGATGCCGAGCCCGCCGAGCGCGGCCTCGCGCATCGCCTCGCTGTTGTTCGCCGCGAAGCTGCCGCGCACCGGCACGCTCACGCGCTCGCGCCGCCGGCCTTGCAACTCGAAGCTCCAGGCGGCCGGCTCGTTGTCGCGCAGGTAGCACAGGCAGCTGTGATCGACGAGTTCGTTCGGATGGCGCGGCGCGCCGCGCGCGTCGAGATAGTCGCGGCTCGCGACCAGCAGCGAGCGCGTGTCGCACAGCTTCCATGCGACGTGGGTCTGCGGCGCGGTGGTCGTATGGCGGATTGCGAGGTCGAAACCCTCCTGCGTCAGCGAATGCAGCCGGTCCGACAGGTCGAGCTCGATCTGCACGCCCGGATGCTGCCGCAGGAACGCGGGCAGGTGCGGCACGACCTGCTGGCGGCCGAGCGCGACCGGCACCGTCAGGCGCAGCAGGCCGCGCGGCTCGCCGGCCAGATCCTTCACGCGCGCGAAATGCTGCCCGATCGACTCGAACGCATCGCGCGTGCTGTCGACGAGCGTCTGGCCCGCATCGGTGAGCCGCACGCTGCGTGTCGTGCGGCGCACGAGCGGCACGCCGGCCGCCTTTTCGAGATCGGCGATGCGCTGGCTCATCGCGGCCTTGCTGATGCCGAGCCGTTGCGCAGCGGCCGTGAAACTGCCGGCCGCGGCCAGCACCGTCAGCGAATGGATATGCGGCCAGAGCGCCTGGACATTTTGCTGATTCATCCACTGATTATTCAGAATTCTGAACAGTGAATCAAGCTGCGCGGCCTTCTCCCGCCCTGCCGGTTTCCCTAGACTGGATCCTGTTCCCCCTCATCCCCAGGAGACACGATGAATCCGGTTCCCGCGTACACGTCCGACGCAGACGTCGGCCACTACGTCGACGGCGCGCCCGTTGCCGGCCGCAGCGGCCGCTTCCAGGACGTCCTCAACCCGTCGCTCGGCCGCGCGGTGCGCCGCGTGGCGCTCGCCGACGACAGCGAAGTGCAGCGGGCCGTCGCGTCGGCCCACGCCGCGTTCCCGGCCTGGGCCGCGACGCCGCCGATCCGCCGCGCGCGCGTGCTGCACCGTTTCCTGCAACTGATGAACGAGCACCGCGACGCACTCGCGGCGATCATCACCGCCGAGCACGGCAAGGTGTTCTCCGACGCGCAGGGCGAAGTCGCGCGCGGCATCGACATCGTCGAATTCGCATGCGGCGTGCCGCAGCTGCTGAAGGGCGACTTCACCGACCAGGTCAGCACCGGCATCGACAACTGGACGATGCGCCAGCCGCTCGGCGTCGTCGCGGGCATCACGCCGTTCAACTTCCCGTGCATGGTGCCGTGCTGGATGTTCCCGGTCGCGATCGCGACGGGTAACACGTTCGTGCTGAAGCCGAGCGAGCGCGACCCGTCGGCCGCGCTGTTCATTGCCGACCTGCTCACGCAGGCCGGCCTCCCCGCCGGCGTGTTCAACGTCGTACAGGGCGACAAGGGCGCGGTCGACGCGCTGCTCGACCACCCGGACGTGCAGGCCGTCAGCTTCGTCGGCTCGACGCCGATCGCGGCCTACGTGCAGCAGCGCGCGGTGCAGTCCGGCAAGCGCGTGCAGGCGCTCGGCGGTGCGAAGAACCATCTGGTCGTGATGCCGGACGCGAACCTCGAGCAGGCCGTCGACGCGCTGATCGGCGCCGCGTACGGCTCGGCCGGCGAACGCTGCATGGCGATCAGCGTCGCGGTGCTGGTGGGCGACGTCGCGGACCAGATCGTGCCGCTGGTGGCCGAGCGCGCGCGCAAGCTGGTGATCGGCGACGGCATGTCGCCGGAAGTCGAGATGGGCCCGATCGTCACCGGCGAGGCGCTCAAGCGCATCGAAGGCTATATCGAGCAAGGCGTGAACGAAGGCGCGCAACTCGTGGTCGACGGCCGCGGGCTGCGCGTGCCGGGCCGCGAGGCAGGCTTCTTCACCGGCGGCACGCTGTTCGACCACGTAACGCCCGACATGCGGATCTACAAGGAAGAAATCTTCGGGCCCGTGCTCGGCTGCGTGCGCGTGAAGGATTTCGGCGAGGCGGTCGACCTGATCAACGCGCACGAGTTCGGCAACGGCGTGTCGTGCTTCACGAGCGACGGCGGCATCGCGCGCGAGTTCGCGCGGCGCATCCAGGTCGGGATGGTTGGCATCAACGTGCCGATTCCGGTGCCGATGGCGTGGCACGGCTTCGGCGGCTGGAAGAAGAGCCTGTTCGGCGACATGCACGCATACGGCGAGGAAGGCGTGCGCTTCTACACGCGCCAGAAGTCGGTGATGCAGCGCTGGTCGTCGAGCATCGGCAAGGGTGCCGAATTCGCGATGCCGACCGCGAAGTAACCGCCTGCAGGCATACCGCCCGCCGATCGGTCGCGCGGGCGGTGCGCCGGCAGGACGCGTCAGCCTGCCTGCGTACCGTGCGCGCCGTCGGTGGTCGGCAGATACGACAGCTCGAGCCGGTAGGCGAGCGCCACGAACAGGCTCTGCGCGAGGCCCATCGTCGCGGTCAGCGCGCGGAACCCGAACGTCGCGCTGTCCTGCACCATCAGCGTCACCTCGGCCTCCCGCGCGAGCGGGCTCATCCGGCTGTCGGTGATCGCGATCAGGCGCGCGCCGCGCTGCACGGCCTGCTGCGCGACCTGCACCGTCTCTTCCGCATACGGCATGAACGAGATCACGATCATCACGTCGCCCTCGCGCACCGACCGGATCTGCCCGAGATGCATGCTGCCGAGCGCGCTGAACAGGCCGATGCGCTTGTCGGTGTGCTGCAGTGCATAGTCGAGATACACGGCGATCGGAAACGCGCGGCGCGACCCGGCGATCCAGATCGCCTGCGTGTCGGCGAGCAGGTCGACGGCCTGCGCGAGCGCCTGCGGGTCGAGCGTCTGCCGCAGCTGCTGCATCCCGGCAATGCTGCCCTTGATGAATTCGTCGGCGATCTGCTCGGGCTGCAGGCTCGACGAGCCCGCCTCGATCACGTCGCGCAAGCGCAGGTTGTACGCGCGGCCCGGCGCGATCTGCTGGGCCAGGCCCTCGCGGAACAAGCGCTGCATCTCGGAGAAGCCGGAAAAGCCGAAATGCTTCGCGAACCGCACGACGGCCGACGGCTGGACCCCGCACGCCTCCGCGAGCGACTGGATGCCTTCCAGGCCAAGCTGGTCCCGATGCGTTTCCACGTGACGCGCAATCACCTTCAGGCGATTGCTGAGGCCGTCGTATTCCTGCGTCAGATGCTGCAGGAACTGCTCGACGGTGGCGGGTGGTTTCTCGGATGAGCTCATCGGATAGCGCGAAGTTGACGGCCCCGATGCGTGCGCGATACTGACGGACGCGGCCCGGGACTCACCTGTAGACATGCATGAAGGGCGAATTTAATCACGTTTGCGGCTCGACCCGTGCCGCACGCTCGCTCCCACGCGCTCGATCATCACCTGCACACGCTCCACAGCGATACTGGAAACGATTTTCCAACGCCCTTGTCGCGCCGTAAAGATTAGGGTGTCTACCGAGGCTCGACGCCGGCGGCCGATGCGGCGCACCGGCCTGCCTCGCTCACCGATAGTCGACCCACACGCCGCCCGCATCGGCGGACCGCACGCAGTTCTCGACCCATCGCACGCCCTCGACGCCGGCGTGGACGTCCGGAAAGCGGATGTGCTTCAACGCCTGCACGTCGCCGCGGTCGGCCGCATCCATCGCGAGCGCGAAGCGCGCATACAGGTTCGACCACGCTTCGAACAGCCCTTCCGGATGCCCGGCGCCGATGCGGTCTTCGCGCAAGGCGTGCGGATGCAGATAGCCCATTCCGCGATCGAGCACCTGCGCGGGCTGTCCCTGGATTTCGTAGCGCAACTGGTTCGGATGCTCATCCCACCATTCGACGCTCGCCTTCGAGCCGATCACGCGCACCTTCTGCCCGTGCATCGAGCCCGCGTTCACCGCGCTCGACCACACGTAGCCGATCGCGCCCGTGTCGTATTCCATGATCGTGAACGCGTTGTCCTCGAGCGGCGCGCGGCTCTTCACGAAGCTCTGCCGCGAGCACATCAGGCGGTGGATCTTCAGCTCGGGCGCCATCACTTCCGAGATGTACAGCGGGTGCGTGCCGATGTCGCCGAGCACGTAGCTCGGGCCCGCGAACTTCGGGTCGACGCGCCAGCGTGCGGCCGCGCTCGCGGCCTCGACGCCCTCGCTGTGAAACCCGTGCGCGAACTGCATCTGGACGATGCGGATCTCGCCGAGATCGCCGCGCGCGATCATCTCGCGCGCCTGCTCGATCATCTGGTGCCCTGAATAGCCGTACGCGACGCCGACGATGCGGTTCTTCTCGACCGACAGCCGCTGCAGCGCCTCGGCCTCCTCCGTCGTGAAGCACAGCGGCTTCTCGCAGACCACGTGCAGCCCCGCGCTCAGCGCCGCGCGGCAGATCTCGAAGTGCGTGTTGTTCGGCGTCGCGATCGACACCGCGCGGATGCCGTCGGCGCGCGTCGCCTCGGCCTCGAACATCGTCCGGTAGTCGGGATAGCAACGCTCGGCGTCGACGCCGAGCTTCACGCCGAACTGCCGGCCGCGCTCGGCATCGATGTCGAACGCGCCGGCGACCAGCTGGAAGCTGCCGTCGCGCAATGCAGCCGACCGGTGGCTGTAGCCGATCTGGCTGCCGAGCCCGCCGCCGACCATGCCCCAGGGAATCGAATGCCCGAGCAGAATCTGTCCGTCGATCATGATTGTCGTGTTCCGGAGTGTATTCAGGTGTTCATGGTGTGTTCAGGAGCGCAAACCGTCGGTCGTTCACGCGAATCCGGCCGACGCGAGAAACGCGCGGCTCGCCGCGACGTCGCGCAGGCTCGTGCCGGCGTTGCGCGGATCGCGCTCCTGTTCGATCGTGATGGTGCCCGCATAGCCGATGTCGTCGAGCGCGCAGCGGATCGCGCGGTAGTCGAGCACGCCGTCGCCGATCGGGCACATCACGCCGCGCGCGCAGGCCGCGAAGAACGCGATGTGCTCGCCCATCACCGCGTCGTATACGGCCGCGTCGATATCCTTGAAATGCACATAGTCGAGCCGCGCCGCATGTCGGCGCAGCCACGTTTCGGGATCCATCCCCGAGTAGTACAGGTGGCCGGTGTCGAGACAGAGGCCCGCCGTATCGGCCGCGATGTCGGCGACGATCCGGTCGATCTCGTCCGCGAACTCGATGTAGCCGCCCGCATGCGGATGAATCACCGCGCGCACGCCGAATTCGTCGCGTGCGATGGTCGCGATCTGGCGGACATGGTCGACCATGCGCGCCCAGCGTTCGTCGGACAGCCGCGGCGCGCGATCGGCGTGGCCGGCCGCGTAGTCGCGCTCCTCGTGGCCCCAGTCCATCACGACCAGGTACGGCGCCGCGTAGCGCTGGCCGTGCTGCGTCGGCAACTTCGGCAGCCGTGTGATCAGCGCGCAGATTTCGCGGGTCTGGCGCAGCAGGTTCGGCAGGTTCTCCGGCGACACCAGGTCGTCGAAGATCGTGCCCGCGGTGATGCTCAGGCGCTGCCGGTCGAGCTCGGCGCTCACCACGTCGAGCTCGAGCGGGATATAACCGTAGGGCCCGAGCTCGATGCCCGAGTAGCCGGCCTGTGCAGCCTCGGCGAGCACGTGCCGCCACGGCGGCAGGTGCGGGTTGTTCACGTCGTCGACGCCCCAGCAGCAGGGCGCGCAGCCAATCTTCATCGTCATGTCGGTCAGTCCGGCAGGTAAGCGGCTGCGGGTCAGCCGCGATAGAACGCCGGGCGTTCGGCCATCGCGATCGGCTCGGCCGCCCCGCTCTTTTGCGCGCGCACGCAGGCGTCGGCTGCAACCGCCGCCGCATAGCCGTCCCATGCGGACGGGCCGGTCAGCGCACCCTGCCGCACGCCGTCGATGAATGCCTGCAGCTCGACGTCGTACGACGCGATGAAGCGCTCTTTCCAGTCGGTCATGATCTCGACCGATTGCCGCGCCGCGTGCTTGAGCCCGACGGCCGGCGGATCGGGCAGCTTCGCGATGCCGTTCTCGCCGACCACCTCGCACTGGATGTCGTAGCCGTACTGGCAGTTGACGAAGATCTCGACGTCGATGCGCACGCCGCTCGCGGTTTCGAGCAGCACGATCTGCGGATCGGCGAGATGCGCGCTCGCGTGGCGCGTCTTCTTCGGATAGACGACCTGCGCGCTCGCATAGTCCTCGCCGAGCAGCCAGCGCAGCACGTCGAGCTCGTGGATCAGCGTGTCGGTGATCGCCATGTCGGTCGTGTAGCGCTCGCCGACCGACTGGTTGCGGTGCGCGCAATGCAGCATCAGCGGCGCGCCGATCTCGCCGCTGTCGATCACGCGCTTCAGCGCACGATAGCCTTCGTCGTACGGCCGCATGAAGCCGACCTGCACGAGCCGGCGGCCGTGCGCGACCTCGGCCTCGACGATCCGCATGCAACCGTCGGCCGTCACCGCGAGCGGCTTCTCGCAGAACACCGGCTTGCCGTGCGCGATCGCGTCGAGCACGAACGCTTCGTGGGTCGGCCCCCACGACGTGACGAGCACGGCCTGCACGTCGGCGGCCGCAACCACTTCGTGGCCGTCGCCGTAGATTTCCGCGTCGAGCCCGACCTTCGTCACCGCGTCGCGCGCCTGCTGCGGATCGATGTCGTTGACGGCCACCACGCGCGCGCCGGACAGCGTGCGCGTGAGCCTGCGGATATGGTCCTGGCCGATCGCGCCGCAGCCGATCACGCCGATTTGCAAGGTCATCCGGATATCTCCAGTCTGTCGTTCAGCAACGGCGCGGCCCATGCCGCACCGGTCAGTCATGCGTCAGCGCGCCGCGGCACGCTCGAAATGGCGCTCGACGTAGCGCTGGATCGTCTCGCGCATGTAGCGCGACGACGCTTCCGCGCGGTCCTCCCACGCGAACACGCACGACGACATCACGCCGTCGAAGCCGGCCTCGCCGAGCGCGCGGAAGAACAGGTCCCAGTCGATCTCGCCCTGCCCGATGTCGAGATGCTGGTGCACGCGGATCTGGTTCGAGCCGGGCGGGTTCACGATGTAGCGCAGCTGGCTGCTCTTGCGGTGGTCGAAGGTGTCGGCCACGCGCACGTGCGCGAGGATCGGCGCGGCCTGCGCGATCATCGCGGCCATGTCGTCGCCGTAGTAGAACGTGTGCGGCGCGATGTACGACAGCTTCAGCGACGGCGAGCCGATGTTCGTGACGATGTCGATCGCCGGCTGCAGCTGCTCGATCCAGTCCTCCGGATGCGGCTCGACCGACAGCACGATGCGTTCGCGCTCGAGGATCGGCAGCAGCTCGTCCATCGAACGGAACCATGCGGCCTCGCACAGCGCCTGAGGGTTCGCGCCCGGCCGCTCGCCGACCGAGCGCTCCGGCGACGCGCCGCGCCCGAACTCGGACACCATCAGCGGGCACGCCATCTCGAGCGCGACCTCGATCGCCTTCTTCCAGCAGCGCACCGCCCATTGGCGCTCGTCCTCGAACGGGCTGGCCCAGCGGTACATCGGCTGCAGCGACGCGAGGCCCACGCCGCTTGCGCGCAGCGCGTGCCGGAACGCGGCCATGCGCTCGCGCGTCGCGCGCGGCATCACCCACCAGTCGAGAAAGTCGCTGCGCGGCGACAACTCGATCTGGTCGTAGCCGAGCTCGGCGACCGCATGCGGCAGCCGGTCGAGCGGCAGGTGGCGAATCATGTAGGGATCCAGCGCGATCTTCATCTTCTTCCCGGTCGGTTTCGTATTCGGTCGTGGCAGGTCAGCGGCGCTTCTTCTTGTTGCGGTACTGGTCGGCGATCACGGCCGCGACGATGATCGCGCCCTTGACCATCTCCTGGTAATACGCGTCGATGCGGATGAACGTGAAACCCGACGTCATCACGCCGAGGATCAGCACGCCGATCACGGTGCCCGTCACGCGGCCGAGGCCGCCCGACAGCGACGTGCCGCCGATCACGACGGCCGCGATCGCGTCGAGCTCGTACATCACGCCCATGCCCGACTGGCCCGAGATCGCACGCGCGGCCGTCACGGTGCCGGCGATCCCGCTCAGGAGGCCCGCGATCGCGTAGACGAAGATCAGGTGGCGCGTGACGTTGATGCCCGACACGACGGCCGCATGACGGTTCGCGCCGATCGCATACGTGTACTTGCCGAAGCGCGTGTAGCGCAGCACGACGTGGAAGATCGCGGCGATCACGAGAAAGATGATCACCGGATTGGCGCCTGCGCCGATGGCCGCGAACGGGTCGGTCAGCATCGACACCGGCATCCCGTTGGTGAACCACTTCGCGAAGCCGCGCGCGGCCACCATCGTGCCGAGCGTCGCGATGAACGGCGGGATGCCCGTCATCGCGATCAGCGAGCCGTTCAGCAGGCCGACCAGCAGCCCGACGCACACGCCGGCCAGCACCGGCCAGATGATCGGCAGGTCGGTCAGGTGCGGAAACACCGCGCGCGGGAAGTCGGACACCTGCGCGAGACTCGCCGAGACGACCGCCGCGGCGGCCACGACCGAGCCCGACGACAGGTCGATCCCGCTGGTGATGATCACGAGGTTCACGCCGACCGCGATGATGCCGATCACGGCCATCTGCAGCACGATGATCTCGAGCCGCTCGGTGTTGAACAGGAAGCTCTGGCCGACGACGATCCAGCCCACGATCTCGAAGAACAGGCTGATGCCGACGAGCACCAGGAAGATGCTCAGCTCGGGCGGCCACTTCGCGTGCCGCGCCTTGATGGTCATGGTCTGCACATCCGCGACCGGGTTCAGGTTGCCCATTTCTTTGTCTCCAATCTTGTTTCGGCTCAGCGCGACGCGAGATCCATGATGCGGACCTGGTCGGCGTCCTTGCGATCGACGATGCCGGTCATGCGCCCTTCGTGCATCACCATCACGCGATCGCTCATTCCCAGCACTTCCGGCATTTCCGACGAGATCATCAGCACCGCGACGCCCTTGCCGGCGAGCGCGCTGACGAGCCGGTGGATCTCGGCTTTCGCGCCGACGTCGATGCCGCGCGTCGGTTCGTCGAGGATCAGGATGCGCGGCTGCGTGAGCAGCCACCGGCCGATCAGCACCTTCTGCTGGTTGCCGCCCGACAGGTTCTGGATCTCCTCGTGCAGCCCGGGCGACTTCACGCGCAGCATCCGGCTCATTTCCTCGCAGTCGCGCTTCAGTTGTGCCTGCCGCACGAAATTGAACGTCACGTAGCGGTTGCTGAGCACCGCCGCCTCCATGTTCGCGAGCAGGTCGAGATTCAGGAAGCAGCCGGTGTCCTTGCGATCCTCGGTGAGGAAGGCCATCCCGTGCTTCATCGCCTGCGCGGGCGTCGCAATGCGCACCGGCTTGCCGTCGATCCGGATCTCGCCCGACGTGGCCGGCACGACGCCGAACAGCGCCTCCGCGACGTTCGAGCGTCCCGAGCCGACGAGGCCGGCCACGCCGAGGATCTCGCCCGCGCGCAGCTCGAAGCTCACGTCGCGGAACACGCCGTCGACGCCGAGGTTCTTCACCGACAGCACGACGTCGCCGATCGGTACTTCCTCCTTCGGGAACATCTGCGTGATCTCGCGCCCGACCATCATGCGGATGATGTCGTCGCGCGTGACGTCGCTCGACGCATGCGTGCCGATGTACTTGCCGTCGCGGAACACCGAGAATTCGTCGGCGATCTCGAACAGCTCGTTCATCTTGTGCGTGATGTAGACGATGCCCTTGCCCTGCTCGCGCAGCTGGCGAATGATCCGGAACAGGTGCGTGACTTCCTTGTCGGTCAGCGCGGAGGTCGGTTCGTCCATGATCAGCACGTCCGAGTCGAACGACACGGCCTTCGCGATCTCGACCATCTGGCGGCTCGCGACCGTCAGCGTGCGCACGTCGGTTTCCGGATCGATGTCGATCGACAGCCGCTCGAACAGCTCGGCCGTCTGGCGGCGCAGCGCCGCATGATCGATCAGGCCGAAACGGTTCTTCGGTTCGCGGCGGATCCAGATGTTCTCCGCGACCGTCATGTACGGCATCAGGTTGAGTTCCTGGTGGATCATCGCGATGCCGCGGTCGAGCGCATCGAGCGGACCGTTCAGCACGACGGGCTCGCCGTTGATCAGGATCTCGCCCTGGTCGGGCGTGTAGACGCCGGCGATGATCTTCATCAGCGTGGACTTGCCCGCGCCGTTCTCGCCCATCAGCGCATGCACGGTGCCGCGGCGCACGCGGAACTGCACGCCGTCGAGCGCGACGACGCCGGGAAAGGACTTGCCGACGCCGCGCACCTCGAGCACGCAGTCGGCCGCGGAAGAAGCCGGCGGGGCCGACGAGCCGGACGAAGCGGCCGGCGCATCGTCGCCGGCCATCGGGCGCGCGATCCTGGCTGTAAACATGGACGTTCCTCGACGAGTCGCGCGCGAACCCGGCCATGCCGGGCCCGCGCAGTTCAACGGATCACCGGTCAGTGCTTCGCGTACTGGTTCATGTTCTCGGGCGTCACGAGCTCGAACGGCACGTTCACGTAGCGGTCGACGGGCTGTTTCTTCGCAAGCTTGAGCGCGGCCGCGACGGCCTGCTGCCCCTGCCCGGCCGCGTTCTGGTACACCGACACCTTCAGCTCGCCGCTCTTCATCGCCGCGAGACCGTCCGGCGTCGCGTCGATGCCCGCGACGACCGTCTTCGGCGTCAGCTTGCGCGCGGCCTTCAGCGCGTTGATCACGCCGATCGCCATCTCGTCGTTGTTCGACACGATCGCGTCGAACTTCGTCCCGGAGCTCAGCCAGTTCATCGTGATGTCCTGGCCCTGCGTGCGGCTCCACTTGCCTTCGCGCTTGTCGACGATCTTCATGCCCGCGCAATCCTTCGTCGCGATCACGTCCTCGATGTCCTTGGTGCGGGCGCGCGCCGATTCGTTGGACAGCTCGCCCATCAGCACGAGCAGGTCGCCCTTGCCGCCGAGCAGCTTGCACACCTGGCGCGCCTGCAGCGTGCCCGACTGCTTTTCGTCGGACGCGACGACCGCGACGCCGGCCGGCAGCTTGTCGAAATCGACCGGCTTGCGGTTCACGTAAACAAGCGGGATCTTCGCGGCCGTCACCATCTTCGTGATCTTCGGCGTCGCGTCGGTATCGACTGCGTTCACGATGATCGCGTCGACCTTCTGCGCGATCATGTTCTGGACCTGGCTCAACTGCTTGCCGACGTCGTTGCCGCCGTCCTCGATCTGTACCGTCGCGCCGTCCTTCTTCGCCGAATCGGCGATGCTGTTGCGCAGGATGGTCAGGAACGTGTCGTCGAACGACGCCATCGTCACGCCGATCTTCTCGGCATGCGCGAGCGGCGCAGCCAGGATCGCGGCGGCTGCGACGGCCATCAGCTTGGTCTTCATGATCAATCTGTCTCCTCATCTCCGGGGGGCGGAAGACGGCGCGTTGCGCGCCGCCGGGCCCAGTCCGATCGAGTCCGACGCGGACTGAAGCATCCGGATGAAACTGTAGATCACTTCCTCGAACATTTGGAAATTTATTTCTACGTGATTTCACCTAGGGAACTGGATTTCCAAAAAGTCTAGACTCCGTTCCGTAGCCCGATTCCTTGCGGCAGGCAGTCCCGCGTCGTGCAGCACACGGTGCGGATCATCGCCAGAGAATCGGTCCCCTAATCCGCCGGCATCGCCGAACGCCGGCCGCGAGCGTGACACGTGATATGAGCCTGCTGAACTTTCCGAGTGACCGCCCCATCGATCTCGCCTGCCTCGGCCGCGTGGCCGTGGATCTCTATGCGCAGCAGTACGGCAGCCGCCTGGAAGACGCGCGCAGCTTCCAGATGTATCTGGGCGGATCGTCGGGCAACGTCGCGTTCGGCGTGGCCCGGCTCGGGCTGAAGACCGCGATGATCTCGCGCGTCGGCGACGAGCAGATGGGCCGCTTCCTGCGCGAGACGCTCGAGCGCGAAGGCTGCGACACGAGCCAGTTGCAGACCGACCGCGAACGCCTCACCGCGCTGGTGCTGCTCGGGCTGAAGGATCGCGACACGTTCCCGCTGCTGTTCGTGCGCGAGAACTGCGCGGACATGGCCGTGCGCGCCGACGAGATCCGCGAGGACTTCATCGCCGGCTGCCGCGCGCTCGCGATCACCGGCACGCACCTGTCGACGCCGGGCACGCGCGAGGCGTCGCTGACCGCGCTCGGGTATGCGCGCCGTCACGACGTCGTGCGGATTCTCGACATCGACTACCGGCCCGTGCTGTGGGGCCTGACCGCGCGCGGCGCGGGCGAGAACCGCTACGTACCGGACGCGCAGGTGACGCGGCAGCTGCAACAGGTGCTCGGCGAGTTCGACCTGCTGGTCGGCACCGAGGAGGAGTTCCTGATCGCGGGCGGCATGCCGCACGACCTGATCGGCTCGTTGCAGGCCGTGCGCAAAATCACGAATGCGACGCTGGTCGTCAAGCGCGGCGCGCTCGGCTGCTGCGTGATCGAAGGCGACATTCCCGCCCGCATCGACGACGCGCCGACCTTCCTCGGCGAACGCGTCGAGGTGCTCAACGTGCTCGGTGCGGGCGACGCGTTCCTGTCGGGCCTGCTGTCTGGGCTGCTGCGCGGCCGCGACTGGGCCGAGTCGACGCGCATCGCGAACGCGTGCGGCGCGATCGTCGTGTCGCGTCACGCATGCTCCGCCGCGATGCCGACGCCGGCCGAACTCGCGCACTGGTTCGACGGCAGCCGCAATCCGGTGGTCGACGCCGACCGCACGCTCGCGCACCTGCATCGCGTGACGGTGCCGCGCCGCGAATGGGACGAGCTGTGCGTGATGGCGTTCGACCATCGCAGCCAGTTCTACGAACTCGCGGTGCAGGCCGGTGCGGACGAAGCACGGATCAAGACGCTGAAGCGCCTGCTCGTGCGCGCGGTCGAACAGGTCGAGCGCGATCGCCATCTCGAAGGCCACGTCGGCGTGCTGATCGACGGCGGCGGCTACGGCAGCGACGCACTCGCGTCGGCTACCGGGCGCGGCTGGTGGGTCGGCCGCCCGGTCGAGCTGCCGGGCTCGCGGCCGCTGCGTTTCGACGAAACGCGCTCGGTCGGCTCGTCGCTCACGCACTGGCCCACCGAACAGGTCGTGAAGTGCCTCGTTCACTATCACCCCGACGACGACGTCGACCTGCGCGTCGAACAGGAGCAGCGTGTGCTGGAACTGTGGGAAGCCACGCGCGCCAGCGGCAACGAGCTGCTGCTGGAAATGATTCCGCCGCGCGTGGTCACGCCGGCCGGCACCGAGGACGACGCGGTGCTGCGCACGATCGCGCGCTTCTACAACCTCGGCGTGATGCCCGAATGGTGGAAGCTCACGCCGCTGAGCGCCGACGGCTGGGCGCGGCTCGCCGCGCTGATCGCCGAGCGCGACCCGCACTGCCGCGGCGCGGTGATCCTCGGGCTGAACCAGCCGCTGCAATACCTGGTGGACAGCTTCCGCTCGGCGACCAACCCGATCGTCAAGGGCTTCATGGTCGGGCGCACGCTGTGGGCCGATGCGTCGCTGAACTGGTTCGCCGGCCGGATCGACGACCAGGCGCTGATCGACGAAGTCGCCGGCAACTTCGCGCAACTGGTCGACGCGTGGCTCGGCCGCCGTGCCGCGGCCGCGCGCGCCGCCGCGGCCTGACGCGACGCCTGCGATGACCCTTTCCTCTTCACCGACCGACATGACCACCACCGTAAGACTGACCGTCAGCCAGGCGCTCGTGCGCTACCTGGCCGCCCTGCGCGCCGAAGTCGTCCAGCCCGACGGCCGCACCGAGATCCTGCCGTACTGCGGCGGCGTGTTCGCGATCTTCGGCCACGGCAACGTGGCCGGGCTCGGCGAGGCGCTGCACGCGGAAAAGGACCGGCTGCCGACCTTCCGTGCCCACAACGAGCAAGGGATGGCCAATGCGGCCGTCGCGTTCGCGAAAGCGAATTTCCGCCAGCGGATGATGGCCGCGACGTCGAGCATCGGCCCGGGCGCGACCAACATGCTGACGTCGGCCGCGCTCGCGCACGTCGGCCGGCTGCCGCTGCTGCTGCTGCCCGGCGACGTGTTCGTGTCGCGGCTGCCCGACCCCGTGCTGCAACAGGTCGAGGATTTCGAACAGGGCGACGTCAGCGCGAACGACTGCTTCCGGCCTGTCACGCGCTACTTCGACCGGATCGCGTCGCCCGAGCAGCTGCTCGTCGCGCTGCCGCGCGCGATCCAGGTGATGACCGACCCCGCGCAGTGCGGCCCGGTGTGCCTCGCGCTGCCGCAGGACGTGCAGACCTTCGCGTACGACTGGCCGGAGGATTTCTTCGCGCCGCCGGTGATCCGGATGCGCCGGCCGCCGGCCGACACGCTCGAGCTCGCCGATGCGCTCGACGTGCTGAAGGCCGCGAAGAAGCCGCTGATCGTCGCGGGCGGCGGCGTGCTGTACAGCCAGGCGTGGGACGCGCTGCGCGCGTTCGCCGAGACGCACGGCGTGCCGGTCGCGGAATCGCAGGCCGGCAAGGGCAGCCTCGCGTGGGACCATCCGCTGAATCTCGGATCGATCGGCGTGACGGGCTCGCCTGCCGCGAACCGGGCAGCCGCGCAGGCCGACGTGGTGTTCGCGGTCGGCACGCGGCTGCAGGATTTCACGACCGGCTCGCATGCGCTCTATGGCAACGCGACGCTGCTGAGCCTGAACGTGCAGCCGTTCGACGCGGGCAAGAAACGCGGCCGTCAGCTGGTGGCCGATGCGCGCACGGGCCTCTGCCAGCTGTCGGCCGCACTGGCCGGCTGGCACGCCGATCCGGCATGGACCGCAAGCAACCGCGACCAGGCCGCCGCATGGAACGCGCGCGTGACCGAACTGACGACGCGCGTGCCGAAAGACACGCTCCCTTACGACGCCGAAGTGATCGGCGCGGTACGCGACTCCGCGGCCGACGCGGGCCGCGACAGCGCGCGCGACGACCTCGTCGTGTGCGCGGCCGGCACGCTGCCGGCCGAACTGCACAAGCTGTGGCGCAGCGGCGTGCCGGGCAACTACCACATGGACTACGCGTACTCGTGCATGGGCTACGAGGTCGCGGGCGGCCTCGGCGCGAAGCTCGCGCGGCCCGAACGTGAAGTGATCGTGATCGTCGGCGACGGCTCGTACATGATGCTCAACGCGGAACTCGCGACGTCCGTGATGCTCGGCCGCAAGCTCATCGTCGTGATCCTCGACAACCGCGGCTACGGCTGCATCGAGCGGCTGCAGCTGAATTGCGGCGGCGCGAGCTTCAACAACATGCTCGACGACTGCGTGCCGGAGGGCGGCGAGCGCACGACGATCGACTTCGCGATGCATGCGCGCGCGATGGGCGCCGAGGCCGTGCACGTGCGCGACATCGGCGAGCTGCGCAGCGAGATGAAGCGTGCCCGCGCGGCGACGAAGAGCCAGGTGCTCGTGATCGACACCACGCACCGGCGCACGACCGACGACGGCGGCGCGTGGTGGGAAGTCGCCGTGCCGCAAGTATCCGCACGTGCTGGTGTCGAAGACGCGCACCGCGCGTATCTCGACGCGAAGACCCGGCAGCGTCGCTGACAGCACACGCCGCCCACGAACCCGCCCCCGCAAAAAACCATTCGAACGAAGGAAGTACGTCATGAGCTGGAACGTCCGCATCGGTATCAATCCCCTGTCGTGGATGAACGACGACCTGCCGTCGCTCGGCGGCGAGACGCCGCTCGAAACGGCGCTGAAGGAAGGCGCCGAAATCGGCTACGCGGGCTTCGAGCTCGGCAACAAGTTTCCGAAGACGGGCCCCGAGCTGAAGGCGAAGCTCGCCGAGTTCGGGCTCGTGTGCGTGTCGGGCTGGTATTCGGGCTTCCTCGCCGAGGTCGAGCCGGGCCTGAGCGACGCCGAGGCGGTCGCCGCGGAAATCGAGCGCTGCCGTGCGCACATGACGAAGCTGCAGGTCAACGACGTGAAGGTGGTGGTCTACGGCGAATGCGCGGGCACGATCCAGGGCAACATCGACATGCCGGTCGCGAAGCGGCCGCGCTTCGTCGACGACGCTGCGTGGCGGCGCTACGCGGCGCGCCTCGACGCGTTCGGCGCGCACCTGCTCGACACGTACGGCATCAAGCTCGCCTACCATCACCACATGGGCGCGTACGTCGAGTCGCCCGACGACGTCGACCGGCTGATGGCGTTGACCGACCCGGCGAAGGTGTTCCTGCTGTTCGATACCGGCCACGCGTATTTCGGCGGCGCGGCCAACCCGGTGACGCTGCTGAAGAAGCATGTATCGCGCGTGGTCCACGTGCATTGCAAGGACGTGCGTCCGCAGGTCGTCACGCAGGCGCGCAACGACGGCTGGAGCTTCCTGAACGGCGTGATCAACGGCACCTTCACGGTGCCGGGCGACGGCGCGCTCGACTACGACGCGACGCTGCGCACGCTGAAGGACGCCGGCTACGAAGGCTGGCTCGTCGTCGAGGCCGAGCAGGATCCGGCCGTCGCCCCGAGCTATGCGTATGCGAAGAAAGGCTACGAGTCGCTGCGCGCGATCGTCGACCGGTTGAGCGCGTAAGCGCGCGAACGCATGAGCCCTACCCTGTTGCGGAGCCCCACCCCATGACGATTTCTCCCCTGCTGGTCAAGGCCTCTGCCGACCGCGAAATCTGCAACGTCACGCCCCAGTCGGCCGGCTGGAAGCACGTCGGTTTCCGTGCACTGCGCCTGAAGGCCGGCGACACCGAAACGCTCGACACCGGCGCGCGCGAGCTGTGCGTCGTCGTGCTCACCGGCACGGTGCGCGCGGACGTCGACGGCAACACCTACGATGCGCTCGGCAAGCGCGACAGCGTCTTCGAGGACGTGTCGCCGGACGCGCTGTACGTGCCGGGCGGCAAGACGGTCACGCTGGTCGCGACGCGCGATGCGGAAATCGCGCTGTGCACCGCGCCGTACGCGAGCGGCGACAAGCCCGTGCAACGCCTCGACGGCGAACGGATGCGCCGCGCGGTACGCGGGCAAGGCACCAACACGCGCTACGTGTGCGACATCCTGATGGGCGACAACCCGGCGGCCGACCGGCTGCTCGTGGTCGAGGTCGTCACGCCGGCCAGCCATTCGAGCAGCTATCCGCCGCACAAGCACGACCGCGACGCGGCGCCTGAAGAAACGTCGCTCGAGGAAACCTATTACCACCGGATCGATCCGCCGCAGGGTTTCGCGTTCCAGCGCGTGTACACGGACGACCGCAGCCTCGACGAAGCCTGCGCGGTCGAAAACCACGACGTCGTGATGGTGCCGCGCGGCTACCACCCGGTCGTCGCGCCGCACGGCTACAACCTGTACTACCTGAACGTGATGGCCGGGCCGAGCCGCGCGTGGGCGTTCAAGAACGACCCCGCGCACGAGTGGATGCTCGACGCGGCGCCGCAGCGCTGAACGGAAGACGGGCCCGCGCGCGGCCCGTGACGATGCGACGCCCGGCACGCGCACCCAGCGCCGGCGACGCCACGGAGCCGCCATGGTGACGCCCCTCTTTCGCCTCGAACCCCATGTCATCGACGACGACGCGTCGAACCCGGCGCTGCCGCGCTTCGATGCGGCGGTCGCCCGCCGGATGGGTGAAATCGCTGTCAACCTTGCGTCGCGCCGCGGGCTGCCGATCGCGGTGAGCATCGTCGGCGAGCAGGCGCCGCTGTTCTACTGCGCGCTCGACGGCAGCGACGCCGGCGACAGCGACGCAATCCGCCGGCGACAGAACACGGTGTTGCGCTTCGGCCTCAGTTCGCTCGCGGTCGGCGAGCGCTTTCGCCGCGCCGGCTGGTCGCTGCAGTCGCAGGGGCTGTCGGACGACGACTATGCGCTCGACGGCGGCGGTGTGCCGCTGCGGATCGCCGGGGCCGGCATCGTCGGCGCGATGACGATCGCGGGGCTCGACTCGGCACACAATCACGCGCTCGTGGTCGAGAGCCTGCAGTGGCACGTCGGCCGTTACGCGCTCGCGATGCACGCGTAACGGCACGGGCGGCGCAGGCGCGCCGCCCTGCACGATCAGTTCAACCCGCCGCTCACGACGAGGTGCTCGCCGGTCATCCAGCGCGCATCGTCCGACGCGAGGAACACGGCGACCGACGCGATGTCGTCCGGCTCGCCGAGGCGGCCGAGCGGCGTCTCGCTGCGCACCTGCTTGTCGAGATCGGAACCGATGATGCCCGCGCTGTGCGTGCCCTCGGTCACGATCATCCCCGGGTTGATCGCGTTCACGCGAATCTTGCGCGGGCCGAGTTCGAGCGCGAGCACGCCGGTGATCGCGTCGACCGCGCCCTTCGTGCCGCTGTACACGGCGCTCGCGGGCGGCGTGATGCTGGTCACCACCGAGCTGATGTTGATGATGCTCGCGCCTTCGCCGAGATGCTTGACGGCGGCCTGCGTCGTCAGCAGCACGCCGAACACGTTCGTGTCGAACTGCCGGCGGTAGTGCTCTTCGGTGATCGCTTCGATCGGCGCGAATTCGTACACGCCGGAATTGTTGACGAGCACGTCGAGACGGCCGTACGTGTCGATCGCCGTATCGACGATGCGCTGCGCGTCGGCTGCCTTCGACACGTCGCCGCCGACCGCGACCGCACGGCCGCCGGCTTCGACGATCGCGCCGACGACCGCGTCGGCGCCCGCCTTGCTGCTTGCGTAGTTGACGACGACCGACGCGCCTTCCGCGGCCAGTGCCTTCGCGATCGCCGCGCCGATGCCCTTCGATCCGCCCGTGACGATCGCTACCTTGCCTGCCAGCTTGCTCATGATTTCATTCCTCAGTCAGAAGACTCTCGATGGATGGCGCCGGTTGCCGCACGGTGGGTCGATACGGCGACCGGCATGACTGGCAATTTACGGTGCGGTGCGGCAGCGATAAAGCGGCTCGACACGAATTGACTGGCGGCGTTTTCCGAACAATCGCTCGCGCGCCGTCACCCGGCGCTCAGCCACGCGTTCGCGACCTCGCCGCCCAGGCCGTCGAGCGCGCCGTCGTAGACGATCCGTCCGCGCCCCATGACCGCGACGCGCCGCGCGAGCCGCGGCGCGAACTGCAGCCGCTGCTCGATCAGCACGATCGCGACGCCGTCGGCCTGCAGCGCGGCGAGGCACGCGCCGACTTCGTCGACCGCGAGCGGCGCGAGCCCTTCGGCCGGTTCGTCGACGATCAGCACGCGCGGGCGGCCGGCCAGCGCCCGCACCAGCGCGAGCACCTGCTGCTCGCCGCCCGACAGCCGCCCCGCTTTCACGTCCGCGCGCGCAGCCAGCAACGGAAAGCGGTCGAACAGCCGTTCGAGCGCCGCGCGTTCGACCGCACCGCGGGTGCCGCGCAGCCCGAGCCGCAGGTTGTCGCGCACCGTCAGCAGCGGGAACACGTCGCGGCTTTCGGCGACGTAAGCAACACCGCGCCGCGCGATCTCGAACGTGCGCGCCCCCACGCATTCGGTGCCGGCGATGCGCACCGAGCCGGCCGTGCGCACGAGCCCCATCACGGCCTTCGCGAGCGTCGAGCGCCCCGAGCCGTTGCGGCCGAGCAGCGCGAGCGTCTCGCCTGGCGCCAGCGCGAGATCGACGCCGTCGAGCACGGGCTGCAGCCCGTACCAGGCGCGCAGGTCGCGAATGTCGAGCAGCGCGCTCACAGGCTGCCCTCGCCCAGATAGGCGGCACGCACGGCCGGATCGGCGCGGATCGCATCGGGCGCGCCGGTCGCGACCACCGTGCCGCGCACGAGCACCGTGATGCGTTCGGCGAAGCCGAACACCGCATCCATGTCGTGTTCGATCAGCAGTACCGTGCGGCCTTGTGTCGTCGTACGAATCAGCGCGATCATCCGCGCCGCCTGCGCACGGCTCATGCCGGCCGTCGGCTCGTCGAGCAGCAGCGTGCGCGCCCCGCTCGCGAGTGCGATCCCGAGATCGAGCGCGCGCTGTTCCGCATAGCTCAGCTCGGCGGCCGGCGTGTCGCGGAGCGCATCGAGGCCGATGTCGTGCAGCACGCGTCCGGCCGCGCGATCGACCGCCGCCGATTCGCGCAGCCGGTTCCACCAGCGCCGCCGTTCGGCCGGCGCATGCAGCGCCGCGCAGCGCAGGTTGTCGAACACGGTCAGTCGCGCGAACGCGCTCGTCTGCTGGAAGCTGCGGCCGATGCCGAG